>JBJKSV010000912.1:0-2865 GCA_046703605.1 Limisphaerales bacterium | reverse complement strand
AACGACCCGCGTCCGGTGCTCAAAGGCCACATGCTCACCTAGAACCTGACCTCCTCAGATCGTGTTCGGTAAATCCACATTCACCGTAGCAGCCGACGCTAGGAGGCTCTGATCCAATGGGAAAGCCATACAAGAATGGAGCCTTCTGGTGTCGGCTCCTACATTTAAAACACCCGCTCAGATCTCCCGTTACAGACTAAAATGAAAACAATGTTTGCTCTCATGGCGATGGTTGGTTGGACCACAGCCCTTCACGCGCAACCCACGAAATCCTTTCCCCTGTGGCCCAATGGCGCGCCCGGCGCGCTCGGCGATTCCAGCAAGGATATCCCGACGCTCACGCCCTATTTCCCGGACCCATCGAAGGCGACCGGCGCGGCGATGGTCATCTGTCCGGGCGGCGGTTATGCCATGCTGGCGTCGCATGAGGGCAAGGACTATGCCCGATGGTTCAACGAAAACGGGATCGCGGGTTTCGTCTTGAAATACCGCCTTGGCTCCTCGGGCTATCATTACCCGGCCATGTTTGAGGACGTGACTCGCGCCATGCGCATCGTCCGGGCACACGCCAAAGAATGGAACCTCGACCCGCACCGTATCGGCGTCATTGGCTCATCCGCGGGCGGCCACCTGGCTTCGACCCTGCTCACCCATTTCGATGCCGGCAACCCGGATTCTCCGGACCCCATCGAGAGGCAGAGCTCGCGCCCCGACATCGGGATTCTCTGCTACGCCGTCATCACGATGGGCAAATTCACGCACCAGGGCACAAAATTCAATCTACTGGGAGACAACCCTTCTCCGAAGCTGGTGCGTTATCTCTCCAATGAACTGCAGGTTACCAGCAACACTCCGCCGTGCTTTATCTGTGCCACTTATGAGGACAATGTCGTGCCGGTCGAGAACAGCCTGATGTTCGCCGAAGCCCTCCGCAAAGCCCACGTTCCATTCGCCCTGCATATCTTTGAGAAAGGCGGGCATGGGCTGGGCCTCGGCAGCTCTTATTGGGACCCGGCCCATCGCCACCCCTGGACAAGGGACTGCCTCTATTGGCTGAAAGTGCAGGGATTCCTTCGGAAAGAAAGCAGCCAGTGACCTGAACAATCATAGGGCAAGATTCGGTTCCAAGCTCCGCTAGGGGACAATCATGCAAGAAGGCACCTCCCAACCGCTTCATAACCCGCACGACAGATTCTTCAAAGAGATTTTCGGCCGCCCAGAGATCGCGTTAGAGTTGTTCCACGCGCGCCTGCCTCCTGGCCTGACCGCCAACATCGGCTGGCGGACATTGGCGCTTGAACCGGCTAACTTCGTGGACGAGTGGCTGGCTGAGTATATGTCGGACCTGCTCTTTAGCGTCCGCCTGCAAGGCGAGGCCCTCAAGCTCTACCTGCTCTTCGAGCACCGGAGCACGCCCTTGCCGCTGATGCCTTTGCGTCTTCTGAGCTATATGGTTCGGATCTGGGAGCGATGGAGCAAGGGGGCCAAGGCTGGAGACAAGCCCCCCTGCATTATCGCCATGGTGCTGCACCAGGGAAGCGAGCAATGGCGGGTGTCACCCCGGTTTCACGAATGGCTGGGGGTGCCCGATTCTATTCGAGGGGAGTTGGGCCGGTTTGAGCCGGACTTTGAGTATGTGCTGATTGACCTTTCGCGGATACCGGTGGAGGAGTTGCTCGGCAGGCTGGTCTCGGAGTTGGCGCTGAGCCTGATGAAAGCGGTGCGAGAGGACCGTCTGGAGGAGTGGCTGGAGCGGTCTGAGAGCGCCCTGGCGGACCTGTTGACGAATCCAGACAAGGCGGGCCTTTTTCGGACAATGATGCGTTACGCGTTCGCGGTGGAGGGCAGCGAGGGCAAGGGTCCCTCGACAGTGGAACGGTTTGTGGCTAAGATAGACAACCAGAAAGTGAAAGAAGGCGTTATGAGTATTGCCGAAGAGTTGCTTGAACGGGGCAGGCGCGAGGCACGGCAGGAAGCCGAGCAGCGAGCCAAAAGCATGGCCGAAGAGTTGCTTGAACGGGGCAGGCGCGAGGCACGGCAGGAGGGCGAGCAGCGGGGCCGGTTGGTGGGGCGGGTTCAACTCTGCCAGCAATTGCTGGGGCTGCCGGTGATGACTGGCGAGGATCTGGGCGCCAAGGGGAGTGCCGACTTGGAGCGGCTGCTGGCCGAACTGGAGACCCGGCTTCGGCAGCGGGTGAAGTGAGCGCGCCAAGGCCTCAGCAAGAAGATGAAGAAAACGAGAGAGCCTGCCGCGCGCAACTCGTAACTCGCAGCGACTGCCCGAAGTCCCACGCCAATGAGCGGCGTTGCCAAGTTGTGCTCGGCTTTCCGGAACGAACCTTTTTATGAACCGCTATTGCGTCGCATTATTGATTTGCTCCCTTTTCACAGCCGCCGCATCGGCCGCCAATCCCGCCATGCAGGTGGTGCATACCGCGCAGAAGGGCATGCCGCTTCTCCACAACGGCGGTTTTGAACAGGGCACCGACGGCAACCTGGCGGACTGGCATCGGGCGCCCAATGGATTTGTCGCCGCAACCGGCGAGGGCCGGAACGGCTCGACAGCCCTCTACTGCAACAACCCGGACGGCAAGGGCTGGTTCGGGGCGAGTCAAACGGTCACTCTGAATCGCACGCGGGTGGCGCCCCTCATCGTCCGGGGCTGGAGCCGATCGCAAGATATGAGTGGAGGCTCGGATAGCGGTTATTCCCTGTATGTGGATATTGTGTATGAGGACGGGACGCCGCTTTGGGGTCAAACGGCCAGTTTCAGGACCGGCACACATGGCTGGCAGCGCCGGGAGTTGGTGATCCTGCCGGAAAAGCCGGTCAAGTCGCTCACGCTCAACTGCCTGGTGCGCGGGC
>JBJKSV010000911.1:0-11409 GCA_046703605.1 Limisphaerales bacterium | reverse complement strand
CTCGATCCTTGCCTCCGACATTATTGCCCCGGAGGGAGAGCCGGATGTGCGCCAACCGCCTCCTCCCGTGAGCCGGGCGCGCGTCTGGAGCATCTTTGCCCTCACCGGCGCCCTGGTAACCTTTACCCTGGTAGTGCTCATCGTGCTCGGCTATCCCCCGATCGACTCCAGCGCCAACGCCCTGCGCCCGCGCAACAGCCCCGCCTACGCCGCCCTGGACCAAATCCAGGCCAATCTTAACCAGCAGAAGCAGCCTCTCTGGCTTATCGTCCGGGGCCGAAGCGAAGGCGCCGTGGCGGATGACCTCGCCCAGGCCCAGCGAGTCTTGCGCCGCGCCGTGACCAATCACCTCATCTCCGGTTTCACCCTGCCCACGCCCATCTGGCCTCGCCCCCGATACCAGGCCCAGAACCGGCCTATCGCCCTCGATTTAGCCTCCGAAGGCAACCTCCTCCGCCAGGCGGCTCGCGCCAACGGTTTTGCCCCGCGGTCTGTCGCCTTGGCTGAACAGATGCTCACCACCTGGCGGGTCGCGGGAAGAACCTCGGGTGTTTTCTGGCCCACCAATGAACTCAGCCGGTGGATCTTTGACAAGGTCTCCGCTCACAACGCCGGAGAATACCTGGCCCTGGGACTGGTCAACCCCCCGGCCGAGACCAACGGCACTCCCGCGCACACAGCCGGACTGTCCACACTCACCTCCGAGTTGCGCGCCAAAGGGATGTGGCTCTCAGGCTGGGAATTGCTCGGACACGCCATCTTCGCCAGGGTCAAGGGAAATATGTGGAAGGTCATTGCCCCAATGATCGCCCTCGTTCTGGTTTCTCTTTGGCTGGCGTTTCACAAGAAGCGCGAGATCTTCCTCAGCCTGACCGTCCTGACCCTGAGCGGGCTGTGCCTGATCACTGTCATGCATTTCGCGGACTGGTCCTGGAACCTTCTCAACCTCATGGCCATCCCGCTCATACTCGGCACGGGTGTTGATTACAGCATTTTCATGCAACTGGCCCTGCGCCGCTACCAGGGCGACCTGCAGATGGCCTATCGCTCGGTTGGACGTGCCCTGCTCCTGTGCGGGGGCACGGCCATTGCCGGATTCGGCTCGCTGGCCTGGTCCAGCAACGCCGGCATGGCGAGCCTGGGCCGCATTTGCGCCATCGGCATCGCCGGCAACATGCTCATCGCTATCTTCCTTCTGCCAGTATGGTGGCACCGCATTGTCAGCCATACCCTCGGGCATCCGCACCGGTGAGAGGGTATGGAGCGGAGCTGTTCTCGGCTGGGGGTGTGGAATGCTCCCGGGTGATGGGTGGTGGGTGGTGGATGGTGGATGGTGGGTGGTGGGTGGTGGATGGTGGATGGTGGATGATGGATGGTGGGTGGTGGATGATGGATGGTGGGTGGTGGATGGTGGATGGTGGATTATGAGACCATTGGATTGGTGGACCATGCACTGGTAGGCTAATTGGATTGCGTGAGCCCGCCAGCCGCCGCTGGCTTGTCCCCAGGGGAACCCGGATGCCGCCGACGGACGAGCGCCGGGCTGCGGCGCATGATTTTGTCAGCAATGATTTTGTCCCGGATGATTCTGTGGCGGTGTCATGCCTCGCATTTGCTCATGGCTTCATCGCCTTGAGAATTGCCGTGTGATCGGTTACCGGTCGATCGTCCCCCGGATGACCTCCCGCGAGCGGCGCGGTAGTTGCTCAGCCGTACGCCGCGGTCGGCTGCCCGCCTTTGTCACCGTGAAGGCAGGCTCTCCGTGGTCCGTAACCAACACCGACCACCTTGGGCGGACCGATTTCAGAATGCCCAGAGAGCGGTAAAACTCGCGCGTCGTAAGCGTTTTCGCAAATCCATCGTAATTTGTTGGAAGGACCAAGGTTGATTCGCTGGACCGGGCGTGGCGCGGTTACGATAGCTTCGGGATGACAGCGTTCAATCCCTCGTGAACCGCCAGTTCGTATTGCGAGCCGTCGAAAGTTACAAACAGACCTCCACTCTATGCCAGGGCGACCACCACCATGTTTCATCCTGCTTTGCCTCATAGAACGCCGTTGCTGCCTGCGCATTGGTGTCGTTCCATACGGCGTACCCGACCAGGAAGGAGGTGTCCGCGTAGATTCTCATCGCTTCATCGCCTTGAGGATTGCCGTATAATCCGTCACTGGGCGGTCACCTCGGATCACCTCCCGCGAGCGGCGCGGTAGTTGCTCAGCCGTACGCCGCAGTCGGCTGCCCGCCTTTGTCACCGTAAAGGCAGGCTCTCCGTGGTCCGTGACCAAAAGGGATTGTCCCGGACGGACTGACTTCAGAATGCCCGGAGAATGGTAAAACTCTCGTGTTGTAAGCGTTTTCACACGTCCAACGTACTTGTTGGACGAACCGGGATCAATACATTTGCAGCGCAACAGGGTATTGCGGTGCGACCTGCATCGCAGAAAAGCTGGTTGTATTTGGATTGCTCTTCCTGGAAAAGGTCACGTCCAATTTGACGCAGTATCCGTGTGGATTCGAGTTCGTTCGTGGTTATAGCCTGTACTCTATCCCAAGAGTCTGTGAGCAGGTTCCAGCCAAGTGGCTTTAGGGTCCGCTGCCGGGCAAAGTGCTGATGATGCGGTAGAATCGCTGGCCTCCGGGAGGGACATCCGCATCCGTCCAGGAGGTGCTGGAGTTGGTGGCGGTGATGGCGCCGCTGACGTCTGTCCAGTTGGTTTGGGTGAGGTCGTCGTTGGCCAGGACGTGATAGACCAACCCGGGTTCGGAGTCCCAGGTGAGCTGCGGGCCGGAGGGTGTGGCACTGACGGAGGCGTCAATGGTGGGCGGTGACTGTGCCGCGTTGACGGTCGTGAATGCACCCTCGCTAGGATTGAAGTAGCTGCCGCTGGGATTGATCTGGAGCATCACAGCGCGGACCATGTAGGTGTAAGGCTGCGGTAAAGCGCCCCGGTCGGTGTAGGTCGTGTTGGTAACCATCGCTGAGGTCAACCGGGAGAACGGCCCCGCTGGATCACTGGCCCGATACACATAATAGCCTGAAACGGGGTCCGCCGAGGGCGACCAATGCAAAACGACGTCTCCCTTCCAGGCGACGCTGGTAAGACTAGTCGGCGGCGCGACCGGCTCCATTCGCAGTGTGGGGTCGCCCATCAGGGCGATGTAAGCGGCCCGCGGGAAGAGGTTGACCTCGTTGTGATAAAGCGTGCTGTTGTTCATGGTCAGCCGAGTGGAGTAGCCAATGGGCTCGCCCAAGCCCATGTGGTGCAGAAACCAGTGTGGCTGGCCCGATAGACAACAGGCCAACCCGCAGCTTCGGGTCGCCAGAAACGCACGCATAAAATCGTCCCGCAAATCCCATTCTCCGAACCAACTTCCAAAGAGCATGACAAAGACCGCGTGGGCGTCCAAGCCGACGACATCCGTGCTGAGGGCATAACCGGGCACGCCGTTGATGGTGTGTGTTCCCAGCCCGCCGCAACTGTCAGGTGCGCCCCCTCCGCAGCCATAGGCCCAGAGATAGCGCCCGCTGCCGAGCATAGAGGTCCAACGCTGCTCCGGTGGGGCGTTATACGAGACATTAGCCTCGACGATGTTCCCCGGTCCGACCAGAGGCGTGAACACCCGGTAGCCGCTGGCCGCGGAGGCAATGCCGCCTTCGTCTCCGCGGGAGTTGCCCATCAGCGCCAGGCGCGGCACGGTAAAGAGCTTCTGGCGCCAGTTGTGGTCCTTGTCGAGATAATTGCGCAGCAGATCGGTCTCGCTGGGCCATGGAGCCGGCGCGCCCAGGCCGGGCATGTTGAAGAAATCGACCCGGCCAACCATCAGTTGCACGTCGGAAGGCAGGTAGCTTGGGCTCAGGCTCGAATTCGTCGGCCAATCGTCTTTCATGTCGCCGTAATAGGCGTCGGCCGGCATGGGACGGGTCAGATGCCCGTCTTAGTTGATGTCGCCCGATTCAAGAATGGGGACATGGCCAAAGAGGAAGACCGCATCGACATTGGCTGGATCGGCACGATACTGGTCTATGATCAGGGCGCGAACGGCGGCCGGCGCGTCGTTGCTGGACACGCCGATGGGGATCACTGTCCAGCCATCTCCGACCAGGTCCTGCCGCAATCGGGCCAACTCGCCGGTGAGACTCGCGGTGGCGTTTGTCTCGACGACAAGGACCAGCTTGCCGCGGTCCTCGGTCATCGGCAACTCGATAGCGCTATAAATGTAACCGTAGCCTGTGTAGCCGAGGCTGGTCTTCTTGACGATTTGATATTCGTAGCCTCTGCCCACCTGGACATTCGCGTCGGTGTAGTTGGTGGCCGCGCCGCCCAGTTCGGCAAGTGGCAGCCCCCATTGGGTGGCAGCCTCCGACTTGCGGTAAATCGTGTATTTGGTTGCATTCTGGTCCGCCCCCCACCTGAGCGCGATCTGGGGCGGGGAGACCTGCACCTGCGCGCTGATCTGAACAGCGTAGAGCCAGGTGTTGTCCTCCGCCCGGCTTAGCATGGGCGACAGCACGAGCCAAGAGCTTGCCGCTAACAGCGCGGCGGCTCGCATGGATAAGATTTCGGGCGACCACCTCCGTAGCCTGCCGTCGCAGCGCCGCAGATTGCTCTCCAGATGAAACGCCGCAACGGAACCAAGGTTCATGAAAGAGACTTTGTACCACGCGACTTGCAGGGCAATGAGGCAAACGCCCTACCACAGGCCGGGTAAGACCCTAGGCGCGGGTGGTAGAGATGGGCAATATGGAGGCTGGCTCCCTTCCAGGGATTTCAGGGTGTGTAAGGCACCGTGCCGTTTCGGTCCACATGATACCCCCACTCCTCGATATAGTGGTGACCGGCTAAGAATCGGTCCTTCTGTTCCGCCAGTTTACGGTTCAACCATCGATCCAATCGGCTTCGCACCTTGGCATAGGCATTTACGTTCGCCAGGTTGTTGGTCTGGTAGGGATCGTGTCGATCATCGAAAAGCAACCACGGCCCGTGCAAGTCGCGCACATAAGTGAAACGCCGGGTACGCAGGCCGCGAAATTCCTTGCCGCCGTGACGCCGATCCCATTCGCCAAACGGGGCAATGCAACGGAGCACCACCGCGCCGTCGCTCGGGTCGCGTCCGCCACCCAGGTAGGCGCTCTCATCACAACCTTGGACGGTTGACGGGATGGGTACGCGGCAAAGCCCAAGCAACGTGGGCATCACGTCCTCCTGGCGGATGAGTCCCGGCAGCGCACGCGGGCTGAGGCTGCCGGGCCAGCGAAAAAGCATCGGTACACGGATGGATTCGTCGTAGGGCTGCTGTTTGTGATAGAGTCCATGCGAGCCGAGCATCGCCCCGTGATCGGCTGTAAAGAGCAAAATGGTATTCGTGGCCAACCGGGTCTGATTGAGCGTGTCGAGCAGCATGCCCAGGCAATGGTCCAGCGCTGAGCAATGGCCGTAGTACCCGGCCAGCAGCGAGCGAACGTGGGTGCGGATGGCCGGAGGCACATTCGGCCGCAAGGTCAATTGCGCCGGGTCATAGAGCGGCCGGTATCGGGCCGGGGCAGTGGAATAAGGATCGTGGGGCGGACCCCAGGAGAGCATCAGGAAGAACGGCCGGCCCGACTCCGCATGGGCTCGCAAATAGGCGTCGGCGTCCTCCGTTTGAGCGAGCGCATCGTAACCCGGCCACTCGAGCTTCTTCGGACCGTCGGCGTAATAGAAGGAGTGCCAGTAATCATGGGTGCATTCGAGCGCCTTCCAATATTCAAACCCCTGTCGCCGCGACCGAGGAATGAACTTCGAGCGGCCATCCCCGTTGAGATGCCATTTGCCGATATAGGCGGTGTCGTAGCCGGCTTCGCGCAAGACCTTGGCCAGGCTCACCGCCTTCGGGTCCAAAGGCACATCGTTCAAGAACACCCCGTGGGTTAATGGCCTTTGCCCGGTCAAAAGCGTGGCTCGCGCCGGGCAACAGACGGGCAGGCCGGCAATGGCATTGATCATCCACACGCTCTGCTCAGCCAGCGCGTCCAGGTGCGGCGTCCGGACGTTGGGGTCCCCGGCGAATCCGAAGGCTTGCGCTCGCCACTGATCCGCCAGCACGACCACCACGTTCGGCCGCCGGCCCGGAGGAAGCGCCTGCCCCTTGGTGGTGAATCCCAGAATTGGGATCAGCGCCGCCGGAACCAGACCGTGCCATCCTAGCTTTCTTGATTTCATATCCGTGATGAACTGCCTGCGCATGCCTTGAAGATCCCCAACTTGCTACCGGAGGCGCATGAGTGGCCGCGGTTGCTTCTGAATCACGTGCTGGGAGGCGGCCTGTACGCTCGCGCGACGTCCCTGGAGCCAGTCTGAGATTTTGAGTCGCAGCACATCCAGCCTCACGAGCATGCCAGGAGGCCGGCTGCGAGTCGGGTCATAGCCCCATGTCCAGAGAGTGCCTTCGCGGGTCAGGCCGAAGGCGGTCAGCCCGTTGCCCCAAATCCAGACCCAGTCCGAGCGTTGTCCTACCTGCCGCCATGGCCCGACCGGCGCCTTCACCAATGGGATGAACGGAAGGGGTTTCTCGCAAAGTGTGCCGCCTGACCGGATTTCGAAGAGGCTGAGACTCGGGCCGCCGCTGAAGGCGATGCCCAGGCGCCCGGGCGCAAAGCCTGTTGCGACGAGGCGGCAAATCGCGGACGCGGGCTTGAGCGGGTTCGGGTTCGCATCCGAAACATCCCACAGTTCGCCCGAGCGGGTTTGGACAAGGGTTCTCAAGCCGCCGGATAGACTGACCCAGTTCGTCTCGCGGCAAAGCTGTACTGGGGCGGCAATATTCCGGGTGACCCACGCCGTGCCATTGCGGGGAACAAGAATGCGGCCCCACACCCAGAGGGTGCCATTGCGCCGCAAGCCGAAAATGCCAAACTGTGAGCAGGAAATGGCCACCCAATCTCGATTCGTACCAACTTCGCTTTCCCCAAGCGAAAGGGATCCGCCGATCAAGAACTCCGTAAAATGCCAGAGCGTGCCATCCTGGCGGATGGCAAAAAAATCCGACTGGCATGCCGCGATGGCCTTCCAATGCTGGCCCAATCCCACTTGTTCCGGCGGAGTGTTCGCCGCACGGGTCCGTCTCCATGTCCAGATGCTGCCATCCTTGCGGAGGGCGGTGCAGCGATCCGCAGACGTGGCCGCCTGGAGCCAGTCGCGATTGGTTCCGAGTTCTTCCGGCACACCACCCGATTCCGCCGACCGGCCCGCATTTTTCCACTGCCAAAGTGAGCCGTCGGGCAGGATGAGCATCGTCCCGCCGTAGGCCCCGGAGATGCGCACCGGGGCATTGCTTCGGGCCAAACGAACGACCACCGGGGCCGGAAAGCGTCTTGGGCTCGATCTGAATACCAGCACGCTCGCCCCGGCGGCAAGGAGGACCAACGCCATGGCGATGCGCCTTGGGCTGCGCCAAGCGGCCCAGAGGGATCGGAGGGCGGCCACGTTTTCGGTTGGCGCCAGGATAGCTGCGCCCGGCTGTGTGCCGGCGGGTCGTGGTCGAATGAGACGTGCCTCAACCTTCGAGGGAAGCCCCAACTGCTTTACTGCCAGTTGGCGGAACCGGTAGGTTAACCGCCACCAGGCCATCAGGCCAAAGCCGAAGTCGGCCGCCAGGCCCAGAGCGGCCGCCAACAGCATGCAGTGCATCCATCCTGGTGGCCAGAACTGGCCGCCCCCAAGCCCTGCGCCCAGGAGATTTGCCACGAGCACGATCCCCCCGACAGCCATCCAGGGCAGAAACAGGATGCGCAAGACCGCCCCCAGAGCCGCGCGGTGTGCGTTCCCGGCGGCGAGCGCAAGGAAGGTTGAGACCCAGGCCAGCGCGGCACTGTCAGCCAGGAGTAATGCCGCTCCGACGGCAGCGATCACCGCGCTCTGGACATCGTGCGTGCGCCGGTAAGCCCCAGCCGCAAAAAGCGCCCCGGCGCCGGCGACGACCAGCAACGGCAGGAGGAACTGGCGTTTCAGCGCCAGAAAATGGCCGCGCAGCACCTCCTTTACCGTGACGGGGCTGGTCAGCAACGCTTCGAGCGTTCCTGTCCTTCGGTCTTCGGCAAGACGCTGCCCGGCTTCAATGGCCACCCAGAGTTTCAGGGTCGCGTTGAGAATGAGTGCCATCGTAACGGTGACCGACGTGTCCAGCCATATCCTGCCTTCGCCCAGCCGCCCCACCAACCACCAACATCCCACGGCGCCAAGAAAGCCCCACACGTGCGCCGGTTTGAGCCGGACCCGCGCATCCAGCCAGTAAATCGGGTTGGCCTCCAGCGACTGCCGCCGGAACGCGCGCTGCCTGGCCGCATGCCCGTAATTGAGCCGCCTCCAAAGCTCGCCTCGACGGGTGTTCTTGCCGGTTGGGTCCCTCTCACTCCACCAGCGTGGAGCGACCCAGTTTGCGAGCAGCAGCAACAACAAGGTCAGCCCCATGATCAGTTCCACTGACCAGTAGAAGAAATCAAAATCCACCCGGAAGTGCATTTCCGAACACAGATACAGGGTGTAAAACGGGCACGGAAGAAAGAGCGCTTTTATGAACGTGTGGGATGGAGTAAAGAGCGCAATGAGGCCGCCGCAGACTGGCGCTGCCGCAACCAGCAGCAAAAGCAGGACGAAATTCGCTTCCATGGCGCGGTGATATTCGCGGCTCACCGACGAGCCGAGGATTCCCACCGCGAGCGAAAACATGAAGGTGCAGACCAGCACCAAAACCGTCCGCCAGAACTCCCCATTGGTTGTGCCTCCCATCAACAGCGGCACGGCCAACACGGGAAGGGCCGAAAGCAGACCATAGAACCCTCCCAGCGAGGTTGCGGCCAACTTGCCCAGGATAATGTCGTAGCCTTTGAGATCCGTAAGGAAGAGCAGGCCGAGCGTGCCCTCGCGCTTCTCGCAGCTCAGACAATCGGCCGTCGCGCGCCGTCCGTAGATGAGGCAATAAAGCAGCAACAGCAAAGAACAGCCGTCAAACATCTCGTGGCCAAGCTGCTTGGGCGCCATCCCGGCCGAAACCATGAGGACGCAAACCCCTATGAGAATTCCAACCAGCGGCACCACCAGCCGCGAGCGGTAAGTGCCGCGCCGGCGCGCCGCCACGCGCAGTTCACGATCTACGATGGGCAGGAAGGTCATGCTTTGATATTAGACTCCCCCAGCCGCAAAGCGTGTTGCGATGCGGCATACGTCGTCCACTGTTAAATGATGGACGCCGTTCGGGCAACCGTTATTATCGTTTCACGACGCACGCTTGGCCCGCACGGGCGCGCCCGAAGCCGTTGACGCCAATCCGCACTGGCAGGGCCCCGCCTATTTCGCACGCGGGTAGGGGTCGCAGTCCTCTGCGCGCCCTGCCTCCAGATTGTTGCTGTATTGCTCGCGGCATGAAACATTTGAGCCAGGCCTTGGTTTGAGCCCACGGGCCTTTCCGACAGCCAGAGCATAGAATGAACGCGGAACAAAAGCGGCAGGTTTACAAAGAAACACGCCAAAATATCCAGGCCCTCATCGCCGGAGAGTGCGACGAGATCGCAGTCATGGCGACGGTGGTGGCGGAGTTGGGCCACGCCTTTGCGCATTTTGACTGGGTTGGGTTCTACCGAGTTGTACAACCGGGCCTCCTCAAGGTGGGGCCCTACCAGGGCGGGCATGGCTGCCTGAGCATCCCGTTTGAGCGCGGCGTGTGCGGTCGGTGCGCCCGCGAAAAGGCCACACAGGTCGTAGCGGATGTTACCCAACTCCCCTATCACATTGCCTGTTCGAGCACCACCCGCTCCGAAATCGTGGTCCCCATCCTCGATACACTCGGCGAAGTGCGCGCCGTGCTGGATATCGATTCGGACGTTCCGGGCATTTTTGATGGTGTGGATCGAGAGGCACTGGAGGTGCTGGCCGGAGATCTGAGCGGGCTTTACGGAGCCAAGTCTTCTCACTCGCCTGCTTTCCACTCCAGGATTCCGCCGGAGAAGCCGGGCTGGAGTTGGGCCTCGATTCTCAGCCCGGTCGTGCGGGTCGGCTCGAACGTCAGGCGGTTGTAGGTATTCAAGCGCGTGCCGTAAGTGGAAGTGGCCTGGACCGGTTCCCACCGCTCGCCGTCCTGGTAAAGGAGTTTCCAGGATTGCGGCACGCGGCATTGACCGTGACCGGTATCATCGAACCAATACACCTCAACCTCGGAAACCTGCCGCGGTTTGCCAAAGTCGTATTGCACCCACTCGCGGGTGCCACGATGGTCCCACCAGGTGAATCGGGGGATGCTATGGTCATTCGAGTTCTTTGGTTCTTTGCCGTCGATCATGGCTTCGACCGAATCGTTGGGGCCACAGTGGGAGGCGGAGACGGGCGGGACTTTCGGCGCGACCCATTGGTGGGCGTCCGGGCTATCGCCAATAACCGGGAAGGCCGAAATGCGCAGGCGGGCGGCGCCCATGGGGATGAGGGTCACGGTATCGGGAGGCTGATCGGATTTGGCAGGGCTGGCCTGGAGCTTGCCGACCATTCCGAAGCGGTCGAGTTTCCAGGCGGGGATTCTCCTCGCCTTAGCAAGGAGTTCGATAGGGGCGGTGTCGGGCGTGAAAGGCTGCATTGCGAGCGGGCCGGTCTTCTTGACCACTTTGAATGAGCTGGCGGGGTCTTCCGGGTTGAGCACCAGCCCGTAATTCCAGGGTGTGGTGGGGAAGACCTCGTATTCGGGCCATTGGGCGGTGCCGCCGTACGGCTTCCAGCGTTCGCCGATGTCGAGGGAGAAGGTCAGCGGGCCATAATTCACGGAGACCGAGTCATGGTTCTTCGTCCATGTCTGAACGGAGATATGCATTGGAAGCTCGAGTTTGACCTCGTCGCCGGGTTTCCACGTCCGCTCCAGGACCAGGTAAGAGAGCGGCTTGGCATCGATTGAGACGGGTTCTCCGTTGATTTCGACCGCCGGGGCCGAGCACCAACGTGGAATGCGAAGATAGAGCGGGAACGCAACGGGTTGGGCTGAGGAGAGCTTGAACCGGACGGTCTGGCTAAAGGGGTATTCGGTCACCTCCTCGAGCTTGACCTTGGCGCCGTCACCAACCGTAGCCGAGACTGCGCTGGCCGAATAGAGCGAGGCGCAGAGTCCGCCATCCTCAGTGGCCAGCCACAGTTCTTCGGCATAGTAGGGCCAGCCGTGAGAGACGTTGTGCTGGCAGCAGCGATACACGCCGTAGGGGCTATAAGCGAACATGCAGCCGCCGTTCTGGATTTCAGGCGACTTATTTTGGGTATCCAATTGCACCTGGTTGGCGCAGGTCAGGTAATGGAGGGCCTTGAGGTCGGGAGTCAGGGCGGCGGGGAAGGTGTTGAAGGCGATTTGCTCGCAGCGGTCAGCCCAAAGGGGGTTGCCGGAGATTTTGGTGAGCATCTCGAA
>JBJKSV010000910.1:0-8911 GCA_046703605.1 Limisphaerales bacterium | reverse complement strand
GGGCACACCCGGCCCGTGAAGTCAGGGAAATTGTTGGTCTTGTGCAATCGCTGGAGGGCCTCCTTCCAGAGCCCGCGATAGACCAGGTCGTTCCATTCCGGGATGAGGTTGTGAATAGGGCATCCGGAGGCCATTCCATTGAGCAGGGTGCCGGTGTGGCAGAAAGGGATGCCGCAATCCATGCAGCGGGCGCCCTGCTCACGCAGCTTGGCCTCGGGCAGATGTTGGTGGAACTCGTTCCAATCAAGAATGCGCTCCAAGGCGGAGCGGTCCAGCGGCAACTCGCGGAGATACTCGATGAATCCTCTGGGTTTTCCCATAGTCTGTCTTCTCTAACCGCCGCCCACGCGCGCCACATCCCGCGCGTTCTCTTCAAAAGCGGCCATAATCGCCTGTTCCCCGCTCAGCCCTGATTGCTCGACTTTTTGCATGGACTGGAGGACACGGCGGTAATCCTTGGGGATGACCTTGACGAAATGGGGCACAAACCGCCGCCAATCCGCCAGGATTCTCGCCGCCAGCGTGCTCTGGGTGTAGGTCTGGTGGCGCTGGATCATCTTCCACACAAACTCAGTTTCATCGGCGTCGGTCAGGCTCTCCAGCAACACCATCTGCTGATTGCAGCGGCGCGGGAAATCACCGCTCTCGTCCAGCACGTAGGCAATGCCCCCGGACATGCCTGCGGCAAAGTTTCGCCCGGTCGGACCGAGGACGACGACCCGTCCTCCAGTCATGTATTCGCAGCCGTGGTCGCCTACGGATTCCACTACGGCAAAGACACCGCTGTTGCGGACACAGAACCGTTCGCCGGTCATGCCGCGGATGTAGGCCTCCCCCGCGGTGGCGCCGTAAAGGGCCACATTGCCGATGATAATGTTCTCTTCCGGCACGAACGTGGAGCGCTCGGGAGGATAGACGATGAGCTTCCCGCCCGACAGGCCTTTGCCCAGGTAATCGTTGGAATCACCCTCGAGCCGGAAGGTCATTCCTTTGGGCATGAAGGCGCCAAAACTCTGGCCGGCGCTGCCCGTGAAATAGATTTGTATCGTGTCCTCCGGCAACCCCTCTGCACCCCAGCGCCGGGTTATCTCGCTGCCGACGATAGTGCCGACCACGCGGTTGACGTTGCGGATGGGCAGATGAAGGAGAACCTTCTCCTTGCGCTCAATCGCCGGCGCGCAAAGCCGCAACAATAGAGTGTTGTCGAGGGCCTTTTCCAGGCCATGGTCCTGCGCTATCTGGCAGAATCGCCCCACTTTGCTCGGGACTTCGGGCTGGTAAAGAATTTGGCTGAAGTCCAGGCCCTTGGCCTTCCAATGCTCCACCGCCTTCCTGACCTCCAGCCGGTCGGCGCGGCCGATCATCTTATTCATCTGGCGGAAGCCGAGCTGGGCCATGAGTTCGCGCACCTCCTGGGCGATCATGCGCATGAAATTGACCACGTGCTCCGGTTTGCCGGCGAAACGCTTGCGCAATTCAGGGTCCTGAGTGGCAACTCCCACCGGGCAGGTGTTCAAGTGGCAAACCCGCATCATGATGCAGCCCATGGCCACCAGCGGCGCCGTCGCAAACCCGAACTCCTCGGCTCCGAGCAAGGCGGCGATGACCACATCACGCCCGGTCTTCATCTGGCCGTCGGCCTCGACAATGATCCGGGAACGCAGATTGTTGAGCACCAAAGTCTGGTGAGTCTCGGCCAAACCGAGTTCCCACGGGATGCCGGCGTGTTTAATGCCAGTTTGCGGCGAGGCGCCGGTGCCGCCATCATGGCCGCTGATCAGCACCACGTCGGCATGGGCCTTGGCCACACCGGCGGCGACCGTCCCAACGCCCACTTCCGAGACCAGTTTGACGCTAATCCGGGCGTGATGATTGGCGTTCTTGAGGTCATGAATCAGTTCGGCCAAATCTTCGATCGAATAGATGTCGTGATGGGGCGGAGGGGAGATTAAGCCCACGCCCGGCGTGGCGAAGCGCACCTTGGCTATCCATGGATACACCTTCTGGCCCGGCAACTGGCCCCCCTCGCCCGGCTTGGCGCCCTGGGCCATCTTGATTTGAAGCTCTTTCGCCTTGACCAGGTATTGGCTGGTGACGCCGAACCGGCCCGAAGCGACCTGCTTGATGGCACTGTTCTTGGAGTCGCCACCGGGCATTGGTTCGTACCGGGCCGGATCTTCACCGCCCTCGCCGGTGTTGCTCTTGCCGCCGATGCGATTCATGGCGATGGCCAGAGTCTCATGGGCCTCCTGGCTGATAGAGCCGTAGCTCATGGCGCCGGACTTGAACCGTTTCATGATGCTCTCAACCGATTCGACCTCCTCGATGGGGATCGATTTGGTCTTCCGGAATTCGAGCAGACCGCGCAAGGTGCATAGGTTCTTGCTCTGTTCGTTGATGAGCGCCGAATACTCCTTGAAAACCTCGTAGCTGCCGGTCCGCACTGCCGCCTGGAGCCTATGAACTGTCAGCGGATTGAAGTGGTGGTACTCACCCCCCTCGCGCCACTGGTATTGGCCCCCCGGATCCAGGGCAACTCCATCGACCTGGCGTTCGGGGAAGGCCCGTTGATGCCGGAGCAGGACTTCCTGGGCTATCATTTCAATGCCCACGCCCTCAATCCGGGAGGGTGTCCATGTGAAATACTTGTCGATGAACGCTTGCTTGAGGCCGACGGCTTCAAAGATCTGCGCGCCCTGGTAACTCTGGATGGTCGATATCCCCATCTTCGAGATAACCTTGACCACGCCCTTCATTGCGGCCTTGAGATAATTCTGGCAGGCCTTCTTGTGTTCAATATCGCTGAGCAATCCCTGCCGCAAGAGATCGTCTATGCTCTCGAACGCCAGATAGGGGTTGATCGCTCCGCACCCATATCCAATCAGCAGGCAGTAATGATGCACCTCACGCGGTTCGCCTGACTCCAGCACCAGGCCAACCCGCGTGCGGGTCCCCTCGCGGATGAGGTGGTGGTGAACCCCGGCCACCGCCAGCAACGACGGGATGGGCGCCCATTCCGGGCTGACGCCCCGGTCGGAAAGGACAACCACGTTGTAGTCCTCCTGGATAGCCTGGCTTACCTTGACGCATAAATCGTCCATGGCCTTTTCCAGTCCCGCAGTGCCCTCGGCCACCCTGAAAAGCGTCGGCAGGGTGATCGACTTGAACCCCGGCATGTTTACGTGCTTGAGCTTGGCAAACTCTTCGTTGGTGAGGATGGGCGACTTCAGCTCGATGAGCCGCGCGTGCTCCGGCTTGGGTTCGAGCAGATTGCGCTCGGAGCCAATCGCCGTCTCGGTACACATAATGATCTCCTCACGAATGCAGTCGATGGGCGGGTTGGTTACCTGGGCGAAGAGCTGCTGGAAATAGTTGAACAACGGCTGCGGTTTATTGGAGAGCACAGCCAATGGAGTGTCGGTGCCCATGGAACCAATGGCCTCTGTGCCGTCCCGGGCCATGGGGAGCATGAGGATGCGGAGGTCCTCGAAGGTGTAGCCGAAGGCCAGTTGGCGCTGGAGCACGGTCTGATGGTCGGTAACGGGGGCCACATCCGGGTCCGGCACATCGGCCAAACGCACCAGGTTGCTGTCCAGCCACTCCCGATACGGGTGCTCAGAGGCGATCTTCTGTTTGATTTCTTCATCCGCCACGATACGGCCTTCCTCCGTATCGACCAGGAACATGCGCCCCGGCTGAAGCCTGCCCTTGTGGAGCACGCGTTCCGCGGGCAGGTCGAGCACACCGACTTCACTGGCCATAATCACCAGATCGTCCTTGGTCACGTAATAGCGAGAGGGGCGCAGGCCATTGCGGTCCAGCACCGCCCCGATCTTCTTGCCATCGGTAAACGCAATGGAGGCGGGGCCATCCCACGGCTCCATCAGGCACGAATGGTACTCATAAAAGGCCTTCTTCTGGGCGTCCATGGTTTCGTGCTTTGTCCATGGTTCCGGAATCATCATCATCATCGCGTGCGGCAGCGAGCGCCCCGCCAACACCAGAAACTCCAGCGAGTTGTCGAACATCGCCGAATCGCTGCCGTCAGGCAAAACCACCGGGAGCGTCTTCTTGAGGTCGTCTCCGAAGAGGTCGGAGGCGAACATGCTCTCACGCGCATGCATCCAGTTGATGTTGCCACGCAACGTGTTGATTTCCCCATTATGCGCCATGTAGCGATAGGGATGGGCGCGCGTCCAGCTTGGGAAGGTGTTTGTGCTGAAGCGCGAATGCACCAGGGCCAAAGCCGATTCCATGGCCGGATGCGAGAGGTCGGGATAGTACTCCGCGAGCTGCTTTGTCAAAAGCATCCCTTTGTACACCAAAGTCTTGTAGGACAGGCTCGAGAAATAGAAGTACTCCCCTCCCGCTATCTTCCCGGAATACCGGATCAGGTTGGCGGCCCGCTTGCGGATGATGTAGAGCTTGCGCTCGAAAGCCAAGTCGTCCACCAACTTCGCGCTCCGGGCGATAAATACCTGGCTCATATAGGGCTCGGAGCTTCTTGCGGTGCCGCCGAGCGAGGTGTTGTTGGTCGGAATCGTCCGCCAACCCAGCAAGCGCTGCCCCTCTTCCGCGACGATTTGCTCAAGAGCCTTTTGGCAATCCGCGCGATGGGCCGCATCCGGAGGAAGGAAGACCATTCCAACCGCGTATTCCCCCGGGGAAGGCAGGCACACGCCGCCTTCGCTGGCGACCAGCTTTAGAAATTCATGGGGTGTTTGGATGAGGATCCCGGCCCCGTCCCCGGTGTTGGCCTCGCAGCCACAGGCGCCGCGGTGGTCCAGGTTGAGCAACACCTCAAGCGCCTGCTGGACAATGGCATGAGATTTTCGGCCTTTAACGTTGACGACAAAGCCAACACCGCAGGCCTCCCGCTCGAACTGCGGGTCATAAAGCCCCTGCCGGGCCGGCGGTCCAAGAGGATGGGCCGGGCCTTTAACCTGTCTATTAACCGTTCTTCTCATTGTCAGCAGTACAGCATCCGAGACTTGCCTGGTTGCAAATCCCGATAGTTTTGACTCAGATTACCATACGATGCAATCCTGGACTTTGGGAATTTTGGCAGTCAGACGGCCGCGGCAAACCAGGGAAACCACGGAACACAAGGAATACACGGAACGAGGCAGACGAGGACACCAGGATCACTGCATCCAGGCCCTCCGCCAGAAAACGGCCGGAAAGGGGAGACGCGGCTCCTTTCCGTGTATTCAGTGTATTCCGTGGTTTCATCTATTGGGTCCGGCTCAGCGCCCTGAGCGCCTTGGCAGGATTGGTGACACGCAGAATCATCAGGCCCTTCTTGGCGCGGGGAGGTGTGGCGCTGTAACAATACTCGATGTTGATCTTGGCGTTGGCCAACTTGTGCGCGATGGCCGCCATCTCGCCCGGCTTATTGCTGCCGTCCACCATCAACACGTCGTCCTCAACTGCCAGCGCGCCACGCTCCTCGAATACCTCCAGGGCCTTGCGGTAGTCGCTGACCACCAGTCGAAGGACCGTGTGGTCCACTGTGTCGCTAGTGGAGATCGCGTAGATGCTGACATTCGCCTCGGCGAGCGCCTCGGCCACGCGGGCCAGCGTCCCGGGCCGGTTGTCCAGAAAGATAGCCAACTGTTTTGTAATTTGCATAGTCTTGCGGCGTTGTTCACAAATGTTCAGAGGCCCGCTCCTGTCGGCGTGTGCTCTTGCCGGGCGCCTGAACAGTTGCGATTGTCCTCTGCCTCCGGCATCGGCCAGTCGGCACATTCGCCCGCCAGCCGTGCCATTCTCCATATACCCGATTGCCACGCAATCGCCAAATCGGAATTCGGAGTCGGAGCTTCTCACTGTTGGACTCTTCAACCAGGAGTGCGTCCCCATAGACACCAATTGCGGCCTGATTGGGGTCCATGGGTGTCGATGGGCGGCGGCACCAAACCAGCAATTGCTGATTGGGAGTGCAAGCCGAAGTGCATCCGTGTTACTCTTATATTAATGGGCTTACTTGATCAACCCAATCGCCGCCGCTGGTTCGGCGCCGGGCTGCTGGCAGCGGCCCTGCTGATGCTCTTGGCGGGGGAGACGGTGATCGAACCTCACTTGGGCGCCCTGGGATTGCTGGTCTTCTGGCTGGCCTGTTTAGGGCTGACCATCGGCGCTATTGTGGTGGCGTTTTTAGACGCGCGGGCTGTTGCTCACCGCAGCCTCAAGGAACAACGTGACCTCTTCGAGGCGACCCTCCGAAATATTGCCGATGACGCCAAGTCCAAGTCCCGGACCAAAGAATCCGAGAAGCCGCCTCGAGACTTGCCCGGCCACGAGAAGTCGGGGTGAGACAGCCCCGGCGGCACGGAGGCCCGGCAGACTCGCTCCCGCAGCCACCGGTCGCGCTGGCTCTCAACCCACGTGGAAATCTGCGATTTCGGTTTGGCCCGTCGAACAATATAAAGTACCCGCACCCCCGCTGCGGAATTCACCCGACTGGCGAATTGGGTTCAAGTGCCTTATCATTCTAATGTGCAGGAGAAATCCTCCCGAGACCCGGCAGAGGCATTGGCGGGGGCGTGAGGCAAACGGAACGGAGGCGTATGATGTTCGGCAGAGGAATAAGACTATTCCAGGTCTTCGGCTTTGAGGTGCGGCTGGACTGGAGTTGGCTGATCATCGCCGGTCTCCTTACCTGGAGCCTGGCGCAGGGGGTATTTCCGTCATTTTTCCCTGGGCTGACGCCCGCGACCTATTGGTGGATGGGCGGAGCCGGGGCGGTGGGACTCTTCGTTTCGATTGTCCTGCATGAGCTGGGGCATTCGGTGGTGGCACGCGGGTTCGGGATTTCAATGCGAAGCATCACGTTGTTCATTTTCGGCGGCGTGGCCGAGATGGAGGAACATCCCCCAAGCGCGAAAGCGGAGTTCTGGATGGCCGTTGCCGGCCCGGCCGTGACGGTAGTGCTCGCCAGCCTGTTCCTGGGACTGACTTTTCTGGGGAACTCTTGGCTTTGGCCCCGGCCGGTGGAGGGCGTCTTGGATTACCTTGGGTGGGTCAACGTCTTGTTATTGGCTTTCAACTTGGTTCCCGCCTTTCCGCTGGATGGCGGACGTGTGTTGCGCTCGGCTCTTTGGGCGTGGAGGAAGAATCTGCTCTGGGCGACGCGGGTGGCATCGTGGCTGGGAAGCCTCTTCGCGGTCTTGTTGATGGGCTGGGGGGTGTTTTCGTTTGTCACGGGCAGTTTTGTGGGAGGCGTTTGGTATTTCATCATCGGGCTGTTCATTCTCAATGCGTCGAGGATGTCTTATCAGCAAGCGCTCCTGCAGAACGCCCTGGCTGGTGAGCCGGTTCGGCGCATCATGATATCGAATCCGGTCACCTTGCAGCCCGATACATCGCTGGAAACCGCGGTTCAGGATTACTTCTACAAGTATCCTTACAGTTTCTATCCCGTGGTGAAAGATGGGGAGCTGCTGGGCTGCCTCACCGTCGAGCAGGTCAAGCAAATCCCAAGAGAAGAATGGACGCAGCGGACGGTGCAATCGGTGGCAAAACCCTGTTCGGCCGAAGACACCATCGAGCCCAACGAGCAGGCGACCAAGGCGCTCTCAGCCATGACGCACGCGCATCTCAGCCGCTTGATGGTGGTGGACCATGGCCAACTGCTGGGAATCGTTGCGCTCCAGGACCTCGTCAATCTCTTTTCGGCCAGGACTCAATTCGAGGGGGCGTAGGCCAAACGTCTGGCGCCCGCTTCCTTGGCTGTCGGCGAAGGTTAAACTCGCCTGGACGAGATTGGCACAGCCGTTTGCCTCCTCGGGGTGTCCAATCGGTTGGATGGTTGGTTTTATGCTTTTCGAGCCGTTCGCATCGCCCAGAATTGGCCGGAGTTCTCAACCAGGCCGGCGCCCGCCAAAAAACCTCGCGTTGACATTTTGCCCGATGCGGCTAGCATTGAAGACGCTCCGACTGGCGCGTTCGTCTATCGGTTTAGGACACGGCCCTCTCAAGGCTGAAAGACGGGTTCGATTCCCGTACGCGCTACCATTGAGAATCAATGACTTACTCACTGCGCACCCGGGTTCGGGAGCGATTGGAATCTCGTGCTGGAATCACCCCGGCCTCTGGAAAGCATTCAGCTATGTCAACTAACCCAATCATCATTGGCGGCGGAATCGTCGGGCTTGCGACAGCCTACAAATTGAGCCTGCGGCGTCGCTTCGGGCAGATCACCGTCCTGGAGAAAGAGGCCGCCGTCTGCGCCCACCAAAGCGGGCATAACAGTGGCGTGCTCCATGCGGGGCTTTACTACAAGCCCGGCTCGCTCAAGGCGCGCCTGGCGGTTTCAGGCATCCGGGAAATGGTGGCGTTTTGCCGGGACAGAGGTATTCCGCACGAGGTTTGCGGAAAACTCGTCGTCGCCGCCGGCGAGCCGGAGCTGGATCGGCTGCGCAGCCTTCACAAGCGCGGCACTGAAAACGGACTGGAGCGACTGCAACTGCTCGACCGCGAGCAGATGCGAGAAATCGAACCGCACGTCGGAGGCGTGGCCGCGCTCCGCGTTCCACAAGAGGGCATTGTCGATTACCCGAAAGTGTGTGAGGCGCTGCGCAAGGAGATAGAGGGCAACGGCGGAAAGGTGGTCCTGGGCGCGAAAGTGACCGGCCTTGAGCTGGTAAAAGACGAATGGCGAGTCAGGACGAGCATCGGAGACTTTAAAGCGGGATTCGTGGTTAACTGCGCGGGGCTGCATTGTGACCGGGTTAGCGAGCTTGCGGGAGAGAAGCGTGAGGTGCGGATCGTGCCCTTCCGAGGCGAGTACTACAAAATCCGGCCCGAGCGCCAGCACCTGGTCCGCAACCTGATTTACCCCGTGCCCGACCCCGAATTCCCCTTTCTGGGTGTCCATTTTACCCGGCTCATTCATGGGGGGATTGAGGCG
>JBJKSV010000909.1:0-4980 GCA_046703605.1 Limisphaerales bacterium | reverse complement strand
CCAAGGCAACCCTCAAACCAAATACTACCACCCAGGCGTCGGTTCCGATGGCTCGCTCCTCTCCAGAACCGCCGGCGGCATCTACGGCGAGGGCCTCGACAAGAACACCAAGAGCGCCTACGCGTGGCTTGGAAACCATTTTGAGCCTGGCGACGCCATTCACCTCTTCGGTTTCAGCCGCGGCGCCTACACGGTGAGAAGCCTGGGCGGCCTCATCGGCCGATGTGGTCTCCCGCGCTTGTCGGGTCTCGCACCGGCCGAGGCCTGGTCCCGAGTCGAAGCCGCTTACCAAAAGGGATATCAAGAGAACCAACCCGCCACATCCTGGCGCCACCCCGATTGGGCATGGCTCCAGGACGGCAGCGTCCCCATCGAGTTCATAGGCGTTTGGGACACAGTAGGCGCCCGTGGCATTCCCGACGATCTGGCGCTGCTGAATCTCCTTGATCGACCCGAAGATTGGCGCTTTTACGACACCCGTCTTGGCGGCCATGTCAAATGCGCTCGCCAGGCAATGGCCATCGACGAACTGCGGGCGAGCTTCACGCCCACACTCTGGACCGACGACCGAGGCGCGGCGATCTATAACGATGCCAAAGTGAAGCAGCGCTGGTTTCCCGGCGTGCATAGCGACGTCGGCGGAGGATACGCGTCCACGGGCCTCTCCGACATCGCCCTCAACTGGATGCTCGAAGAGGCGGCGAGCGCCGGCCTCAAATTCGACAACAACTTCCGCACGCAAATACACCCGGACTTTCAAGCCCCTCTTCACGATTCAGCCAAGGGGGTCTTCAAAGAGTTGCGCACTCGACCCAGGAACCTGCCCCTATTTGACACCACCAGCAACTGCTTCGCTCCTGAAGCCATTTTGAGGCACCAGAACCCACCTATCACCCAAGCCCCCTATCACCCCTCCCGCGTCCTTCAAGCCGGCGACCCAGCTATCGTTGTCCCCATCTACGCTGCCCAACACTGGAACGACACGGGCGTTTACCTGGAAGCAGGAGCCTCATACCGCTTTAGCGCGCAAGGCGAGTGGCTCGACAACAATATCGCCACGGACGCCGGCGGGACGACTGACGGCAAGTTCCATGCGGGAGAATTGGCCCAACTCGCCGGCACCGTGCTCGGCAAGCTCGAAGGACTTTTTCAGACGATCTCCGGCAACAAGAGCGCCGATTTCGTCGGAACGCGCAGAATCGAAACGGCTCCGTGGTTTGCCCTCGTCGGCGCCATCGCCAATGACGGCGACACGGGACAGGCCAATCCAGGGGCCGACGGCTCCCCCTCGCCCCACCAGTACTTTGAGATAGGAAATGGGCCCAAGGAGTTGCTCAACTTGCCCAAGCCCGGCTATCTCTACGCCTTCGCCAATGATGCCTGGCACTTCTACGGCAATAATCACGGTCACGTAATGCTAAAGATCGAGCGTATCGCTCCCTCGCAAGGGCTCTAGGCCGGGAAATCGGAAACTCCAGCCCCAAGTAAAATGGAAGACGGAGGACCTGGCTCTTCCGCCAGATCCAACGCGTCCAGATTCTGGAATTAGTAACGGTCTCGGCCACCGCCACGACCACGGCCGCCACGGCCGCCACCTCCTCCACCGCCCCCCGGCCGTTCCTCCTTGGGCCGGGCGATATTCACCGTGATCGCCCGGCCATCCAGGTCTTTGCCATTGAGTCCATCGATGGCCTTTTGCGCCTCCTCCGGCGTGCTCATGGTCACGAAGCCGAATCCTCGAGGACGCCCCGAGGCGCGATCCATCATCAGATTGGCCTCCTCCACCGTGCCGAACGCCGCAAAGGCGTCCTGCAGATCATTTTCCGTCGTGTTGAACGAAAGGTTCCCCACAAATAGTTTGGTGCTCATCAGTTTTCTACAATTGTCTTCGACAGCTCCGCGCTCGCCACAATGGTCCCGCCCGCCGGGTTTAAAATCATCATTGAATCCGATTCACCTGAGATTCCCATGTCGTGGAAATGCGAAACGCTTCAAGAGACGCGCTGAATGTGGTCTTTTTCTTGCGAATGACAAGCCCGATTTGGTAACAACAAGTCTCAAAGGTCGAGAACTCTGCTATCGTCTTCTTTCCGTGTGCTCCGTGTATTCCGTGGTTTATAAAGACCGAGACTGGCAGGCGCCGCATTGGTATTCTATAATTCGCGTGCCATGGCAGTTCAAAACCGCATCGTCAAGGTCCAAAAGCGCAACCGGGCGCTGGTCAGATTTGATCCAGGCCGGATTCGCACCGCAATGTTGCGCGCCTCCGAATCCATCGGCGGCTTTGAACAGGACTTGGTGCCCCGCGTCAACGAGGGCGTCTTTCGCGCCTGCGGGACGGATGAAAAAATAGCGGAGTTTCTGGCCGATTCGGTGGTTGTCTGCCTCAACTCCAATCCCCACCACCTCATCGCGAACTTTCCTCCAACCATTGAGACCATCCAGGACATAGTGCTCCACACCCTCCGCAGCTACGGCTTTCAGAACACGGCGGATGCTTATTCCTGTTATCGCTGGGGACGCCACTGGCTGCGCGAGGGCGCCATCTCCAGCCAGGCCTTCGTCGGCAACGGCTTCTCCCCTGCCCGCTGGGAAGCTGCCCTGGCGGTCAGCCGCGGCAGGGGCTGCGAGACCGTGGCGGGCCTGAACCAAATCGTGCGGTCGGGCAGAATCAAACCCCTCGTCGAGCAGTCCCTCGCCGAATACGAACGGTCCTTGGACGAAGCGGCGGCAAAAGTCCTCTCTCGCCTCCGGACCGGCGACCCATTGAGAATGATCTGGATCAGCGGCCCCAGCTCCTCCGGCAAGACCACGACCACCGTCAAGCTCACCCAGCGCCTCCAAAAACACGGCTTGCGCTTCCTGATGCTCAACCTCGATGACTATTTCTGGTCGCTGGTCGAGCACCCGACCGACTGGATCAATGACCGCAACTACGAAACGCCCGAGGCCATGGACATCCAGCTCCTCAACCAGCACCTCCTGGCCCTGCTCAATGGAGAGACCATCGACAAGCCGGTCTATAGTTTCAAGGAGGGCCGCCGCATGGCCACCCGAACCGTCAAGCTCGAGCCCGGCCAGATCCTCCTGCTCGATTGCCTGCACGGCCTCTACCCGCCAATTACCGAAGGCATTCCCCCCGCCATGCAATTTCGTCTCTACATTGAGACTCAGACCGCGATGTATGAAGGAGACGGGAGCAGCAAACGCCTCACAAGATTCACCGACGTGCGGCTCCTGCGCCGCATGCTGCGCGACGTCCGTCACCGCAACCACAGTCCGCTGCTGACCATTCTGCACTGGCACTACGTCCGCTCCGGCGAACTCTTCAGCATCATCCCCCTCAGCGGCCTGGCCGACCACGCCATCAACGGTGGATTCCCCTTCGACCTGCCGGTCCTCAAGCCCTTCTTCGTCGGGCCGGGCGGGCACCTCCCCTGCCCCGCCGAGTTCGAGCCTTACACCGGTT
The DNA here is from genome assembly GCA_046703605.1 of Limisphaerales bacterium. Taxonomy (GTDB): domain Bacteria; phylum Verrucomicrobiota; class Verrucomicrobiia; order Limisphaerales; family UBA8199; genus JAJYHY01. The sequence goes on along the minus strand of JBJKSV010000909.1, from coordinate 1,511 downwards.
TCCTGGACGCGCGCATCCGCTATGAACGGATCAAAAGCTTATTGGAATCTGTGGGAGGTTTCACCAGGGAAGATGCGCTGGGCTACAGCATCATTCCGGGGGACGCGGTCGTGCGGGAGTTCATCGGCGGCAGCACCATCCAGATTCCGCACAATGAATGACCCCTGATTCCTCACTCCCAATCCCACTCTTTGAACAAGTCGCCCACCGGGTAGCGGAAACCGGGCAGGAGTTGTTCGCCGTCCAGTTCACCGCCTGCGCCCAGTAGGGCGCGCTGGGTAAGCGAGTGGCAGACTTCCACGCTCTCAGCATTGGGATTGATAATCCAGGCCAGTTGGGTGCCGCTGGAGAAAAAATCGCGCAAGTGGGCCTCTATTTCTCCCCGCGTGTTGTTGGGCGAAAGGACCTCAACCGCCAGGTCGGGTGCGCCTGGGAAAAACTTGCGGGCTTTGGGGCTGAAGCCAAGTTGGTGCAGCCGTTCTTTGGGGATGAACGAGATGTCAGGCGCTCGGCAATTGCGGTTGGCCATCCAGTAGCCGGCGCTGGAATCTACCACCAATCCCAACCGTTCCTTACGATTGAACTCACGCAAGGCAGCAAATAAACGACCGCAAATATTCTCATGCTCGAAGTTGTTTTTGGGACTCATAACCAATTCGCCGTCCACCACCTCATGGATGAAGCCGTCGTCCGGCAGCGATTGCAGTTCTTCCTCGGTCCAAACCTTCTTGCGAGGTTCTAATGTCACAATCATAAGACAACAATAGGCGCCTCCGGTGGGCCTGTCGAGGCGCAAGCTCACCAATGCGTGAATGATCCGAACCCAGGCCGCCAGGTCACCTCGGAGCAAAGCAAATCCTTGATGTAGAGACTGGTCATCCGCGCGCTCTGGAGGATTGGTCTCTTGCCCTCAAGCTCGTACGACCTCCATATTGTTTGCCAATGAAATGGAAAGACGTGGATAGTGACCTTTTCCGGTTCCTTCAGTCCCTTTTGCTGGTCATGGCGGTTGCCTGCCCTTGCGCCGCGGAAGCCTCCCAGCCTCCAACAGTCCCGCCCGGCAGGGCCGTGGGCATCGCCGTGTCCCGCAATATGCCGCTGGTGGGTGAACCCGTCACGGTAGAGCGCCTTGCGCGGGACACTTCGACTTGCGTTATCACCAATCCGCAGGGCGACACGCACACGCTCCCGTTCGACGCGCAGGGCAAGGCAACTTGGTGCCCGGCGCATTACGGGCCGCACCAACTCCGCTGTGGCGGCAAAACCCGGCGAATCTGGGTGCTGGCACAGCGGATGTGGTTCGACTGGTGGGATGGGCGGAACTTCCCCGACAACGCCACTATCGTCATGGGCATCCGCAAAGGTTCCGAGGCGGAATGGAGGCGCCGGGGCGTCAGCCTCGTTGGCTGGGTGGTAGGCGAATACGCGCACCGCGCGAACAGCGGCTACCGCCCGCCCTATACCAAACCGGAACAGTGGGTGAAGGACTGGCTCAGGGCCAAAGGCAAGTC
>JBJKSV010000908.1:0-11470 GCA_046703605.1 Limisphaerales bacterium | reverse complement strand
CTGGTCATGCAGTACCGGGCCTGAGGTTACCCGGCGCGGCGAAAATGGACAGCGCGAAGATCCGTGCTATTCGCAGAAATGTTTGATGATCTCCTCAGGGTCCAGCTTGCTCAGGTTGACCGCGAGATTCTTTTGAATCTTAGCGCGGTTATGCGGTTCCATCTCGTCGAGGATTGGCTCATTGATGCGGCTGTCGGCCGCCAGATAGCAACTGTCCACCGGCTCGCGCCCGAGCCACTGGTCGATTCGCTGGGCCAGGAACTTGACGGCACGGCGCCGACGCTCGAGGTCCAGGTTGTGTCGTTCGTCATCCGAGAGCGCGCTGGGGCCCTGGCCGTTGAGGGGGCCTTTGCGGAATCGGCCGGCCTGGTCGGTTAATTCCTCAGAGAGGTGTTCGGAGACATTGGTTTGGCTGTCATCGAGCAATGTCAGTCGCGCGTGGCTGAAATTACGGCTGTCCTCCAGCCGAAACGTTCTTAGTCGTCCCAAATCCGCCACAAACAGAAGTTTTGCTGTCATACCCATCTCCTTGGCTCTTCCTTGTTTCTCCGGCCAGGCGTCTTGCCCGATCAGCCGCTCCACGCTCCTGGCACAGAGCACTCTCTACTATTTTAGTACGCCCTCTCGGTTGAAAACGCAACCCTCGCGCCTGCAGTCTCTCTCTTGCTCGCGGCGCCCCGCCTGGGTATAGTCCGCTTCGCCCATGAAGATGCAAAGCCGTATCAGCAGTACCGCGCTGGCATTGTTAGCCGCGGGCCTGAGCGTAGCCAGTGCCTGGCCTAAAACTGTAGGAGACGAGGTGACGAGTCTCTATTCCCCGCCAAAAGACCCAATAAATCAAAGACTCGTTACCTCGTCTCCTACAGTGGATCGTGCTTTGGGACAGGCTCTGCATAGCGCCCAGCCAGCTCAATGGTCCTGGCAACACCCCCAAGCAAGAGTGCTGTCCACGGGCGACCTCCAATGGGCGCCGCACGCATTCAAGTTTGAGGTGCGCGGCTCGCCCCGCTACATCGACTTTGATTCGGGCGATGACGCCAACGACGGGCTTTCCAGAGAGACTCCCTGGAAGCACCACCCCTGGGACCCGAATGCCACCGGCCAAGCGAAGTCCTGCAAGGGGGTGCATACCTATGTCTTCAAGCAGGGCGTGGTCTATCGCGGAGAACTGGACGCCAACGAATCGGGAACGAAATCGATGCCGATCATTCTCACGCGCGATCCCTCCTGGGGCGCTGGGCCGGCCATTCTTTGCGGGTCGGAGCAGGTGACTGGCTGGAAGAAAGGCGCCGACAACCCGCTCATCCCTGAACCGGAAAAGGTCTGGCAGGTGGACCTGGACTGGGCGCCGCGCAGCGTGTGGATGGTGGACAACAGTGGCGCGGTGACGCGCATTGCCCTGGCCCGCACGCCGAACTGGACGAATACGGACCCGGACGACATCAAGAGCCAATGGTGGACATGGAAGAACCCAGACAAGCCGTTTGACAATTACGCGGACTTCCACGGCCAGCGCCGGCACCAGGCCTTCGACAAGGAACACATCAATACCAGCAAGCCGCGAGATTATTACCTGGGCGCGCTGGTCTGGACGACCAAGGGCTGGGTCATGGGCAGCCCCTTTCCGGCCAGGGTTCTGGCGGTGGACCGCGAAAAGGGATCGCTGACCTTCCCCGGACAGTGGGGCGGAGGGCCTTCCTACAAGATCATCCGCGGCTGCCGCTATTATCTGGAAGACAAGCCTCAGTACCTGGACAGCCCGGGTGAGTTCTGGTTCGACAAGAAAGGGAGGGGAGGGCGGCTCTATATCCGGCTTCCAGGCGACCGGGACCCGAACACGGTCGATGTCGAGGTGGCCGAGCGCATCCATATCATTGAAAGCCGGGGCATGAGCCATGTGCATATCCGGGGACTGACATTTCGGTTCCCCAATGTCTATTGGGACCTGCTGGCGGCGCCGTACTGGGTCTCGCACGAAACCATCGATGTCGAACCGGCCTGCATCCGGCTGCTGGGCAGCGGCGCGGACATCGAGGTGGCCAATTGCGTCTTTGAGCACGTTCACAAGGGGGTTCGGCTCAAGGCCATGGGCGCCCACGACGCCATCGACAAGGTTGTGATTGAGGACAACGTCTTTTCAGACGCGGATTCCGGCGGCGTGCAACTCTCGGACGGCTCGCATTACGGGATGGTGCTGCCGCCGATGGGCCGGCTCTATGACGTGCGTGTCCTGCGAAACAAGTTCGATCACATCGGCTTGCGGCCCGACCTCTTTGGCCAGGGCGAGACGCTGGAGATCGATTACGCGGAGACGGCAGAGGTGGCCGGAAACATGTTCTACCGGGTTTGCGCCCAAGGGATCGACGTGCATGGCTCGAAAGAAAGCGGCGCCGCGACCGACCGGCCTTTCACGCGCATTCTTATTCATCATAATAAGGCCGTAGATACGCTCCTCAACGTGGATGATTTCGGTGGCATCGAGACCTGGCAAGGCGGGCCGGCCTATGTTTATGACAACATCTCTGGCAATCCGGGCGGCTACCGCAATTGGGAGCATGTGATGACCCCAAATACGGAGGCGCGATTTGGCCACGCCTTTTACCTGGACGGCGCCTTCAAGAATTACCATTTCAACAACATCGCCTGGGGCAAATCCAAAGGGCCCACCGGCAAACTGGCCAATACCTCCGCTTTTCAGGAGATCATCAGTTACCAAAACACCTTCTTCAACAATACCATTTACAACTTCGTGCGTGGCTCGCGCCGGCAGGCGCCGCAGGCCGGGCGCGTCAAGTTTCTAGGCAACATCTGGCAGGGCATGGGGCTGCGCGTCTTCCGCGATGCCGACCCGGCACGCACGGCCAAGGCGGGGAATGAGGCCGATGCCGGAGCGAGGCGCGGTCACTATGCCATTAATACCGATGCCTACGCACAAAACGTGTTTTACGACATCGGCAAGGGCTTCGGCGTGTTCGAACCCTCCGGGAGCTGGCACACGACCCTTGAGTCCTTCCGCGATGCCCTGGAGAGCTATAAGCCTCTGGCCGGGACGGTGGGCATTATGGCCGAACAACCGCCCTTGTGTGATGCAGCCGCTCACGACTTCCGTCCCTCCGCCGATTCGGCCGCGCGCGGGCTTGGGGTGAAGGTGTTCGTCCCCTGGAGCCTTTACGAAACGGTTGCGGAATGGAACTTCTATCCCATCCCCGGCGACCCCGCCCGCATCCTGGACGAGCATTGGTGCATGTCGCCTTACTATACCACGCGGGATAATTATTACCGGTTCCCCACATACCCGCTCCATGGTGTCCACATCAGTTTGAAAGACTATGAGCATGGGCCTTTGGAGAACTGGACGACGGGCGCGCTGCACTTTAATGGAGAAGACCAATACGCCGTCCTGAAGAACGAGGATATGGAGCGTTCCGTGACGCTCGACGCGGGGCGAAGCCAAGGGGCTGGTAACCGGCAAATCAGCGGGCCGGGGCTGAGCAATCCGCAGATCTATGAATCGGACTTTCTTATCGAGGCCTATTTCAAGACGGCGCCTGGCGAGAGCAACGCGGTGCTGGTTCAGAAGATGAACGGCATTGGATATGTCTTGGGCATCGACAAATCGGGAGGGATGACTTTGGCGACAACCGCAGACGGTAAAGCCGCCTGGCTGGAGAGCCACCGCCGCGTCAAAGACGGCCAATGGCACCATGTTATCGCGGAGGCGGATCGCAAGACAAAAACATTCACTATCTATATCGACGGGAAGCGGGATGCCAGCGGACCGGGTATCGGCGCCGATGTATCCCTGGCCAACCACGCCGATCTTTATGTTGCCGGAACGCCTTCAGGCCATGACTTGAACGGTGTTATCGATTTCCTTCGCATCGCGCGGGGCACTTTGGCCGATTCCAAGACCACGATTGCCGAGCTCTATGCCTGGGAGTTCAACGGCCCGTTTCTCTATGATTTCCTGGGCCGGCGGCGCCCGTCCGACGGCGGCTTCGCCGGGGCTATCGATAGCGCGCGTCAGTGATGGTCGGGGTCTATTTCGAGCGGGGAACTTGCTTTTTGGAGGAGGGCGCCGGGATGGGGCATTCCGGCTTTTTCAGGATGACAGGTGCCCGCAATGGGAACGCCTTGAGCGGAATGAAGTGGAGAGGCGGTTTGACCATCGGCATCGAATCGATTTTGGCCGCGTTGCCGGTTCCTCCAATGATGAATTTATCATCCAGGTGCGATGGCGGCACCACGACCAGGCACGTGTAAGGCAGGCTCATATAGACCCCTGGCCTGAGCGCGGCGGGAGGAAACGCCGGCCGGCCGATCCTTGCTCCTGGAATAGGACGGATGCGTGCGGGCCCCGGCATGACCAGCACCGGACCGTCTTTAGGAACCAGCCCGGCATTTGCGCGATTCCCCACGACGACCGCAATCGCGGGGTTGGTCACACCGCCGCTGAGCGGGGTTTTGGCATGGCCAGGGAGCGACCCACCCGCCCAAGCGCACGGGGCAACGCCGATGGCTAAACCAAACAACATGAGCGCATACGACTTCATAAAGGAGTTAGACGGAAAGGCGTCTTCGATGCTCCCCCAAAAAACGCACGATGCGGAATAGGAAGTGCCTCCGGGCACACTCAGCGGGGCAGCGTTTCGATGAGCATTCAGAACAGCTTTACTGAGGATCCAGCTTGGCCTCCGCGGCCCAATTCACCGTCCAGGTGATTTCAGGATGCGGCTGGTTGTCGTTATTCCAGCGGGCGCGCCAGTCTCGGTTGCGGGGGTCGATGACATCATGTCTCCGCGGGGATTCGGCGTGACCGTCGGTGAACATGAGGTCGGTGCGGTATTCGTGGCGATTGGAGGGCCATTGGCTATGAGCGGCAGAGTCGTCGGTTGGGTCAATGTCCGCATTGGCATTGACCTGATCGCCCTCTTTGAGAGCCCGGACGTCTCCCAGCATAATCATCCGGGCGGGACTGGCAACCATGCTCTCGGTCACCGGCCCCTTGCAGGCGTCGCCGTCGATGTCTCCGCCCAGCCCCAATTGCGGGTCGTGGTTGAGGTCCAGCCCCCAATCGTTATAGCCCAAGGAGAAGTGCGCATGCTTGCCAACTCCATAAGGGTCGAACCTCCCATCGGGACCAATCGCGCCCAGCGTCTTGTTGAGGTTCCGGTCCCAGGCGCTGCTCGGTGGAGCGGAGGGACAATAAAAGACCTTTCGATTGCCGCCTAATTCCTTCAACAGCCGCGTTGGCCACACGTAACAGAAGCCGTGTGCTGTCGATAGATTGCCGGGGTATTGCCTGTAATCGCCGACATAAAGCTCGGTCGCGACTCCGAGTTGCCGCAGATTGTTGATGCAGTCTATTTGCCTCGCCTTGGCTTTGGCACGGCTTAGCGCGGGTAACAGCATCGCTGCCAGGATTGAAATAATCGCGATCACCACCAAAAGCTCGATAAGGGTGAACGCCGGCCTATAAACTCGCCACTTGAGCCGCCTGAAGATCTCCGATTCCGATGGTTTGCACAGCCTTTTCATATCCCCCGTGCCGCTGAAACCATGTTGCATGTTTCAACCGGACGCCTCCGTTGTATCGCATTTACCACGAGGCCGCAACTCCAGTTTTGCCATCTTTGCCCTCGGAGTAAACGCCGCTTTCCTCCGCTATCCTCATCGGCTGGGGCTAGAGCCCGGCAAATCCCAGGGAACGAATGACGCGCTCGGCTATCGCCCGGCGGCGGGGGACCGTAACCAGCCCCCTGCGATTCTTGAGTTCGATTTTCGGCGCTGCGTAAACCACGTCGCACTTGCAAAGGGTTCCCCAGTCCATGCCTTCCTCCTCATCCAACACGATCTCGTGCAATTCCGGTTGCCGCGTACCACGTCCAGGCCTCCCAAGGCCTCATCGGTGATCCCAGGAAGGCCGGCCTTGGGCGGCGGTTGCCGCGGCTTCGATACTGTCCCACTCTCTCTCTACGCGGCTGTAAGCCTTTGCCAGCGCATTGCGAGGCCAGGGGCTAATGTTGCTGAGCCGCGTTTGCGCGGCCTCCGCCTCGCTTTCAATTACCTCCCGGAGGCGCATCTCAATCCTCCACCGGCACGACGAGGTTCTCCATAATGTAGCCCTTGCGTTCGGGGGTGTTCTTGCCCATATAGAAGCTGAGAATGCCGGCGGTTTCGGGTTTGGGCGCGTATTCAACCTGGCTTAGGCGCATTTCTTTGCCGATAAACTGCTTGAACTCGGAGGGGGAGATTTCGCCCAGGCCCTTGAAGCGGGTGATCTCGCAATTGGCCCCGAGCTTCTTGCGCGCTTCATCCCGCTCCGCCTCCGAATAGCAGTAGAGGGTTTGCTCTTTGTTCCGGGCGCGGAAGAGCGGGGTCTCCAGGACGAAGAGGTGGCCGTCATGGACTAATTGCTCGAAAAAGCGGAAGAAGTAGGTAATAAGCAGATTGCGGATGTGCAGTCCGTCCACATCCGCGTCGGTGGCCAGGATGACCTTTTCGTAGCGCAGGGCGGAGGTGTTGTCCTCGATGTCGAGGCTGCGCATCAGGTTGTAGAGCTCGTCGTTCTTATAGACGATGTCGCGCTTGAGGTCCCAGACGTTGAGCGGCTTGCCCTTGAGCACAAAGATGGCCTGCGTGTTCACGTCCCGGCAACTGACGATGGAGCCGGCCGCGGATTGGCCTTCGGTAAGGAAGATCATCGAGCCTTTGCCCTTGTCCTTGGCCTTGTCGAAATGGATTTTGCAATCCTTGAGCTGCGGGATGCGGATGCTGATGGCCTTGGCCCGCTCGCGCGCCAGTTTCTTGACCTCCTGCAATTCCTTGCGGAGTTGGCGTGTGTCCTGGACTTTAGCAACGATTTTTTCGGCTATCTCCTTGTTCCGATTGAAAAACTGCAGTAACTCCTCGCGCACGCGATTGACCAGTTCGGTGCGGATTTCAGTATTGCCCAACTTGTTTTTGGTCTGGGATTCGAAGACCGGGTCTTTCAAGCGGATGGCCACCGCCCCGACCATGCTCTCGCGGACGTCGTCGCCATCGAACCGCTCGCGCGCGTGCTCGTTTACCGCCTTGAGAAGCCCCTCACGGAAGGCGCTCAGGTGCGTCCCGCCGTCGGTGGTGTATTGCCCATTGACGAACGAGTAGAACGTCTCGCCATAGCGGCTGTTGCTGTGGGTAAAGCAGAATTCAAGCGTCTTCTCCGCATAATGGAGCGGCGGATAGATCGGTTCGCTCTCGTCGGCTTCGAGGTCTTCCATGATCAAATCCAGCAGCCCGTTTCGCGACTGGAAAGTCTTTCCGTTAAACACCAGCCGCAGGCCCGTATTCAAGAAACTGTAATGCCGCAGGCGCTTTTCCACGTGCTCGGTGCGGAATTCAGCCTCCTTGAAAATAGCTGGGTCCGGCTCGAACTGAATGAATGTGCCGTCCGGTTCATTGCCCTTGCCCTTTCTCTCAGCTTTGAGCTTGCCCTGCTTGAAGGCCGCCTCGACAAATTCCCCGCCGCGATAGCTCCTAGCCAGAAAAGCCTTCGAGAGGGCGTTCACCGCCTTGGTGCCCACTCCATTCAGCCCGACACTGAACTGGAAAACCTCATCGTTGTATTTCGCGCCGGTATTGATCTTCGAGACGCAGTCAACGACCTTCCCCAGCGGAATGCCCCGGCCAAAATCCCGCACCGAGACCGAGCGCCCGTCGATGCTGATCCGGACTTCCTTCCCGTAGCCCATGATGTACTCGTCAATGGCATTGTCGATGACCTCCTTGAGGAGGATGTAACATCCGTCATCATAATGCGAGCCATCGCCGATGCGGCCAATGTACATCCCGGTGCGCAACCGGATGTGCTCCAGCGAAGACAGCGTCTTGACCTTGCTCTCGTCGTAAATGTGCCGGGCGTTCTCTGCCATAAATCAAAAGACTAAATATCAAGGCTCCGGCCTCGATTGCCAACAGGAAATTTGACCTGTAGCGGTGCGGCGGTGCGTCGTGAGAGTGCCGCAGTTTGGGCCGAAATCCGTGGATTGAGGTGCTCTCGCGATGCGCCGCTACGGGAGATTTGAATGACGAAAGGCACTTGAGAAGAGACCGGCAAGCGGGTACGATGTTGTAAGTGAAAAACGCCAATCGAATCACGTTTAACCCCAAGCAATGCGGCGGACGCCCCTGCGTCCGAGGCATGCGCATCCGCGTCAAGGATGTGCTGGACCTGCTGGCGGCGAGGGTGCCCGAGGCGGAAATCCTGGCCGATTACCCCGACCTGGAGCCGGAGGACGTCCAAGCCTGCATCGAATACGCGGCGGAGCAACTGGACCACCCGGTCTTGGTGGTCGGCCGGTGAGGTTCCTCATTGACGCCCAACTGCCCCCGGCGCTGGCGGGCTGGCTGCGCGAGGCCGGGCACGAGGCGCAAGCCGTGAGGGAAGTGGGCCTGCGGGAGGCGGAGGATGGCGACATCTGGAATCGCGCGCTCAAGACCGGGGCGATCATTTTGACCAAAGACCAAGGCTTTCCTCAACGGGCGCAACAGACCCGCGCCGGCCCGGTAGTCGTCTGGCTGCGCGTTGGCAACACTTCCAACCGCGCCTTGCGGCAGTGGTTCATGCCGCAGTTGCCGCAAATCACCCAGTGGATCGGGCAGGGCGCCCGCATCCTGGAAATCCGGTGAAGTGCCGGACGATTTGCGGGTGCGCTATGGTGCCTCCTTCCAAGTCCAGCCCGCGTGCCCACAGGCCCTTGGCCGCCGTCCGAACGTCCGCCGCCCTCTGTTCACCCCGCTGAATCTTGTTATCCTCCTCTTCGTGCTTTTGTGGTCGGTGCCCGTGTCCGTGCCGCGTGCGGGCGGCGCGCCAGACTCGAACCCCGCCACATTCCAGAAATTGGTCCAGGGCTGGATCCTCAAGGGCACGCTTTACCGCGTCCTCTATCTCGGCCTGGACGAGCTTATCGGCTCGAAAATCTGCTGGGACGGCCCGTTGCGGTTCTCCGCCTCCGGGGCAAGGCCAACCGGAGGCAACCGGCGAGGTGCTGGCCACAAACAGCGATGGCCTGCCGCCCAGGATGGAATACCGTATGCTGAAGGCCCCTCGACGACCTACGTTGTGGATTACAGTTTTGCCGCGGGAGGCCGGCTCAGAGAGCGCCTGTTGCACGCCGGGCAAGAACCGGCCGCTACCATCATTTCGGTCGAAGAACAGTTTCGCGGCTGAGCAGGTCAGATTGGTCAACGCCCGGACGGCGTGAAGCACAGATGGGGTGAGTGTTCGGCCGGCAAGCGCCCCGTTCATATCACTCTATTCAGAAGGGGTTCGCCCCGGACGAAACGCTGCAGGTTATTCAGGAAATGGAGCACGAGCGTTTTGGTCTCGTCAGCATCGCCGCCCGCCGTATGCGGGGTGATGAAGCAGTTGGGTTCTGACCAGAGAGGATGACCGTCGGGCAAGGGCTCTGGCTCGGTCACATCCAGCCAGGCCGCGGCGATGTGGCCCGAGCGGAGCGAATCGAGCAGGGCGTCCTGATCGACCGTGCCGCCGCGCCCAATGTTGTAGAAGATCGCGCCCGGTTTGATGGCGGCGAAACGGGACTGGTCGAAGAAGCGGCGCGTGTCGGCGCTGTCCGGGAGGATGTTGATGACATGATCCGCCTGGCTGAGGGCGCCAGCCAATTGCTCGGCTGGAACGATGGGCACTTCTTCGTCTCCCCGCGGGCGGCGGCGATAGCCCATGAGCTTCATTTCGAAGGGGTGAAGCAACTCGGCCAGCCGGTTGCCAATCGTCCCGTAGCCGACAACAAGCGCGGTCTCTCCTCGAATCGATTTCGAGGCCTTGCGGAGCGCGTGCCAGGCGGGCGTGCCGCCGGCCGTGCGCGTCTTCAGCCCTATTGGCAATTGGCGGGCTTGGGCGAGCATAAAACTTAGCGCGTGGACGGCGCAGGCCTCGCTATAAACGTCGGCGCTGTTGGACACCAGGACACCGCGTTGGGCCATGAGAGCGCGAAATGCCGAGTTGTCGTAGCGCGTGATGCCCGATGTGCTGATGTGAATCCACCGGAGCTTGGCCGCGTCAGCAATTGCCGCCGGGTCGGGCTGGCCAAAAGCCACGTCCGCGGTTGCAAGCGCCGGATCCCGTTCAGCCTTCGCCAGCACAGAGGTTACCGGTTTTTCGGAAAAGATCAATTCGTGTCCCGCCGTTCCCTCTCGCAGCATCTGCAGGATTTCGGGCGGGGCGATGAAATCCACATAGATTCGAAGTCTGTTCATGCCGTGTGAGATTACCCATGTTTCGGCCCGCGGGCCAGACTTGGATGGCGCACACGCCGCTTGCAAGGCGCGAGGCCTCCAGTAGTCTTTAGGCCATGCGAATTTTATCTGGCATACAGCCCTCCGGCTCGCTGCACCTGGGCAATTACTTTGGCATGATGCGCCCGGCCATCGAGTTGCAAGAGCAGGGCGAGGCTTATTATTTTATCGCGGATTATCACTCGATGACCTCGCTGTTCGATCCGGAACAGCGGCGCAAGAACTCAGTGGATGTGGCCCTGGATTTCCTGGCGTGCGGGCTGGACCCGCAACGCACCGTCTTCTTTCGCCAGTCGGATGTGCCCGAGGTGACCGAACTGACGTGGCTGATCGGAACTGTCACGCCCATGGGCCTGCTCGAACGCTGCCACTCCTACAAGGACAAGCTGGCCAAGGGCATTTCGCCCAACTTCGGACTGTTTGCCTACCCGGTTCTGATGGCGTCGGACATTCTCATTTACGATTCCAACGTGGTGCCGGTCGGGCGCGACCAGAAGCAGCACGTGGAGGTCACACGCGACATTGCCATCAAATTCAATGAGCAATACGGCCAGACCTTTGTCATCCCTGAACCGCAAATCCGCGAAGAGGTCGCCGTCGTGCCGGGGACTGACGGCCAAAAGATGAGCAAGAGTTATGGCAACACCATCGACATCTTCGGCGAGGAGAAGGCCACGCGCAAGCGCATCATGGGCATCGTCATGGACAGCCGCACCCCTCAGGAACCGAAGCCGGACGCGGACCGGAATCTGGCCGTTCAGCTCTTGAAACTGGTCGCTCCCCTGGAAACCGGGAAAGATTACGAGGACCGCCTGCGGGCCGGGGGACTTGGCTACGGCGATTTGAAGAAGGCGCTATTCGAGCATTACTGGAGCTTCTTCGCCTCCGCCCGTGCCAAGAGAGCGGAGCTTGCCGCCAACCTGGATTACGTCAATAACGTCCTGGCAGACGGCGCCGCCAAGGCCCGCGCCAAGGCGCGGGAGGTTGTGGACCGGGCAAAGCTGGCGGCGGGACTGCGGTAGGGTCGTTCAGCACTCAGCGTGGTCTGACATCCGAGCGCATCCCGACAGGATCCCGGCCCGCGCCGGGGTCAGTCCTCACCTTTTCCGCGGTAGAGGAAGGCGAAGTGGCAGAAGAAGGTGCAGGGTGACCGCGGCGCGGGGTGCCGGTG
>JBJKSV010000907.1:0-6455 GCA_046703605.1 Limisphaerales bacterium | reverse complement strand
CGGCGGTGAGGGTGTCCAGAATTCGCTCACCCTGGAGGCGCAGGTCAAGGCTGCGGCGGTCAACTTCGCGGCGCATCTGTCGAGCCACAGCCTGCCGCGCGACGGGATCTCGAGCCGCTCCGTCCATCACGTAATCGTAGATACGGCACAGGCATTCGTAGGTATCCAAGTTGGTCTGTTTGATGAAGTTCCGAACCGCCGCGCGGATGGTTTGCGTCAGCAACTCCGGATGAAACCGGCGCAGGAGTTGAAAGTAGAAATCGACCTGCATATTGAAGTAATGCAGGCCGTGGTCGCTGAAGTTCCGGTCGAAGAAGGCGAAATTGGCGATTTGATGAAACGCCTCCGGCCCCGGATGGGTGAGCCGATAGTCGAAACCGAAATAGTCTCCGAGCAGCCGCCCCTCGGCACGCAACTTCCGTTCCAAGCCGGTGCCGGCGTAAGCCTCGGCGCGGCAGAAATTGAAGGGATTGTCGATGTGGCGCTCAACAAACCGGAGGTTGATGAGGATGTCATCCATGGTGGTTTCCGGTTCGAACATGAGCAGATTGAAGGCGATGTGAACATCGAATTCGTTGAGGATGCGCAAGGCCTCGAGTACCTGCTCGACACGGCACCGGCGGTTGAGGTGCGACAAGCCGTCTTGGGAGGCGTTCTCGACGCCCAAAAACACACGGAACAATCCGAGGTCGTCCAGGACGGCGACCGAATCGCGCGTGATGCTGTCGGGCCTGGCTTTGATGGCAATGGCTATCGGCCCGATTCCGGCCTTGCGGATGCCCGCGCGCAGCGCCTTGAATCGGGCCAGAGCCCGGTCATGGTTGGGCACGAAGAAATTGTCATCCTGGAAATTGAAGATGCGCACGCCATGTGTGAAGTACAGTTCGGACAGTTCGGACACGATGTTCTCGATGCTGCGCACGCGAAACTTCCTGCCGCCCCCGCTCCGTTGGTACCAGGCATTGATGCTGCAAAACGCGCAATCGCGCCAGCATCCCCGGCTCGTCAGCACGCTGCCTATGGGCTGGTCGAAGTAGCGATGGAAACTGGTGCGCTTGGGAAAGGGCAGATCATCGAGCCGCTCCGGGTTGCCCCGGCATGGATTGGTGGTCACCGTCCCGTCGGGCCTCCGGTAACAGATGCCCGGCACCTGCTCCAGGTCCGACAGGTGCGTCGCCAGAGCGCACATGATCTCTTCGCCTTCGTGTATGGCTATCGAGTTAAACGCAGGGAACTCCTTCAGAAGCCGCTCGCAGTTGAAAGAAGCGAAATGGCCGCCGGCAATCAGGTGCCCGGCCCAACCCGCCTTTCGCAGCCCCTGGGCCAAGTCGCAGAATTCGCGGGCGCGCCCGGTAAAAACCATGGACAGCCCCGTAATCTCCGGCGCCAGCTCGCAAACCCGCTGAACAACCGAGGAAAGTTCGCGGACGCAGTTGAACGGGACGATAGTGACGGCGAACCCGTTACGTTCAAGCGCCGCCGCGATGTACCGCAGACCGAGGTTCTCCTCCAGTTCAGCGCCGACTAATGCAATCCTCAATGCCATACTCCCGCTCTCCTGTCGCCGCAGTCATGCATACGAAATCCGCGGCACTCCTTCAGCCCTGGTGGCGGAACTGAATCGCCTGATGCCTCTGCCGTGAGATGGTCCTCCGATTAGCGCTATATCACCACAAAGGCAGGGCTCTGTCAACACATTTCAACTCCAATTTTGGCATGTCCACATCCCGATGACCGACGAGCTTGTCAACGACAAGGGCGATGCCCTCCTCATTACGGTCGAAGCCAAATTCGACGGCCAGGACTATCCGGTCAAGGGGACCCCATTCGCAGACACCGTTTCATACCGCCTTCTGGATGTCCATACCATTGAAGGCATCGCAAAGAACAACGGACGGGTCTGCGTGAGGGAAACCGCCGTGTTGTCCCAAGATGGGCAAGTCGTTCGGGTGACATACTTGAGTCATGATCAGTGCGGCAACACCCACAGCGGTCATGGTGTGTTCGAGCGAATTGACCCGCATGAACTTTTGCCGTAAGGGAGTTGGATTGGCATGAGCGGAGTCATCCATAAGAAATGGCGCACCCGGCAGGACTTGAACCTGCAACACCTTGATCCGAAGTCAAGTACTCTATCCGGTTGAGCTACGGGTGCGCCCGCGAAGGAAGGCTAAACCATCCTCGCCGAATGTCGAGTGTCGCGATCATCGATCTAATGGTGTGCGGCTGGCTGGGATTCCAAGGCCGCCGGAGTATCGTCCCGCTGGTCGATGGGCACATAAGGGCGATGAGCGGGGCCAATGTAAATTTGGCGCGGGCGATAGATGCGCGCCTTGGGGTCGTCCATGATTTCCTTGGCGTTGGCGATCCAGCCGGGGGTGCGCCCAATGGCAAACATGACTGGGAACATCTCCAGTGGAATGCCCAGCGCGCGCATGATGATGCCGCTGTAGAAGTCCACATTCGGATAAAGCTTATGCTCGATGAAATAGGGGTCGTGGAGGGCCGCCTCTTCGAGGCGCTTGGCGATGTCCAGCAGGGGATCGCTGATGTGAAGGGCGGCCAGCAACTCTTCACAGGCCTTCCGAATGATGCGCGCCCGGGGGTCGTAGTTCTTGTACACGCGATGGCCAAAGCCCATCAACTTTCTGCCGCTGGCCTTGTCTTTGGCCGCGGCGATGAAGGCCGAGCCGTCATCACCGGAGCGGTGGATTTCCTGGAGCATCTCGATGACCGCCTGGTTGGCCCCGCCATGAAGGGGTCCCCACAAGGCGCACACGCCCGCTGCCGCGCAGGCGAAGAGGTTGGCCTGGCTGGAGGCGACCATGCGCACCGTTGAGGTTGAACAGTTCTGCTCATGATCGGCGTGCAGCAGCAGGACCAGATCAAGCGCCCGCACCGCCTCGGGCGCCGGGGCATACTCCCTGTAAGGCAGCGAGAACATCATGTGCAAAAAGTTCTCCGTATAGGGACAACGCGGTTTGGGATAGATGATCGGCAGGCCCCGCGACTTGCGATAGGAAAAGGCGGCAATGGTGCGCACCTGGGAAAGGAGGCGCGCGGCCTGGATGTCGAAGCGGGCGGGGTTGCGGCGGCCCATCAAACCTGGATAGAAGCAACTGGTGGCGTTGATCATCGAGGAGAGCATCGCCATCGGATGGGCGGTTGTGGGAAAACCCTCGAAATGATGCTTCATCAACTCGTGGAGCGACTGGTTTTCGGTCAAGTGCTGAGAAAACCGCTCCATCTCGGTCCGCGTTGGCAGGTGCCCGTAAATGACCAGGTAGGCTGTCTCGATGAAGTTGGATTTCTCGGCGATTTCCTCGATGTCAATCCCGCGATAGCGCAGAATGCCCTTCTCCCCGTCAATGAATGTAATCCGGCTGGTGCAGGAGCCGGTGTTGGCGTAGCCGTCATCCACGGTGATGAAACCGGTGCGGCTGCGCAGAGCCGACACATCGATTCCGGCTTCCTTTTCGGTGCCTTCAATGATCGGCAGGCTGCACGCAGTTCCGTTGATTTGCAATGTGGCTGTGTGGTTCATAGGTGAGGTTTAATGTTTGAACGGGTTGTGTGGTGGAGTGGATGCGGCCGGGTCTGCCTTGGAACTCGATGGCCCCGAGAGGCGCGGGGCCTGGTTCCGCCGCCCGTGCGCGGATGAGGCTGGCGGCTACGCTGTCTGGCGCCAAACAGAATCTGAGGTCCATGGGACGGAAATACCGGCGAATCACATGACTTTCGACTCACGGACCGCGGCCGCGGCAAACGGACCGGGCTTTGGTCAGTTTCCAAACTTATCCGGGAATAAGGAATTATGCTCACCATTTTTTGGCAATCACGTATCCTTTTTTGTCATCCATCTATAATCACGCGCGTTTATTGTCGCATCGGCCGCCCCTAATAGCCTATGGCA
This sequence comes from Limisphaerales bacterium, assembly GCA_046703605.1. Lineage (GTDB taxonomy): Bacteria > Verrucomicrobiota > Verrucomicrobiia > Limisphaerales > UBA8199 > JAJYHY01. Next base: position 2,542 of record JBJKSV010000907.1, on the reverse strand, counting down.
AGGAAATCCTTGACCATATTTTCAAGCGCGTTCAGCCAAAGCGGATGCTCGTTAAGGCACGGAATGAGCGAGAACTCGGCGCCGCCGGCCTGGAGAAAAGTCTCGCGCCCGCGGATGCCGATTTCTTCAAGGGTCTCGAGGCAGTCGGAGACAAAAGCGGGACAGACGACCAAAAGCTTCTTGATGCCTTGGGAAGGCAGACGGGCCAGTTCGAGGTCGGTATAGGGCCGGAGCCAGGGGTCGCGGCCAAGCCTGGACTGGAACGAGATCGAATATTTTGATTTTGGCAGGCCGGCTTTTTTGGCGAAAGCCGCAACGGTCTTAAAGCACTGGGCGCGGTAGCAGGTCGCGTGCGCCGGGCTGGAGATTTCGCAGCAGTTTGGCGAGCCTAAGCAATGGCGCCCTGTTGGGTCGGACTTGCGGATATGCCGCTCCGGAATGCCGTGGAAACTAAAGAGGAGGAGATCAAAATCTTTCATGAGCCATTCCTGGGCGCTGCCCACGAGGGCGGCAATGTAATCAGGCTGTTCGAAGCAGGGCGGCTGCACATGGACGCGCATCCGCGGGGCGGCTTGAGCGGCGACCTCGATGACTCGCTCCACGGCGGTCTCGAAGCTCGACATGGCGTAATGCGGAAAGAGCGGGATGAGGAGCAGGTCCGTCACCCCTTGGCGGGAGAGGGCGCCAACGGCTTCCGGGATGGAGGGGTTCTGATAGCGCATGGCCAGTTCAATGGGCACGCTCAGCCGCTGCCGCAGCTTGTCCCGCACGTTCCGGCTGGTTGCGACCAGGGGGGAGCCGGCGGGGGTCCAAATTTTGTGGTAGGCCTCCGCCGAGTGTTTCGGGCGGCGGGGCAGGATGGCAAGATGCACGATGCAAAAGCGGAGCAGCCAGTTCACATCCAGGACGCGGCCATCCATGAGGAACTCGCGCAGGTAACGGCGCACGTCGGCGACCGAGGGGGAATCGGGGGAACCGAGATTAACGAGCAAGACGCCCTTACTCATGATCTGGAGTCAGCCGCAAGGAGGTGCGCCCCAACATACTGGCGAACCCGGTCCGCGACAGTGCAGCCCGAGACGATTGAATCGCCCACAGAAATGCCGTCGCGGTAATGCCCGGCCAGGAAGAGACCCGGGGCACGGTTCTCGATTTGGGCCATGAAATCGCGGTAGCGTCCATACCCGACGTTATACTGGGGAATGGCCTGCGGATAGAAAACGGTGTGCTGGAAGGTGGGAGTGCCCCGAACGCCAAGCAACACCTGCAAGTCGGCACGGGTCAGCGCCACCAGTTCGTCTGCTGACAGGGAGGCCAGTTCGGGATACCTCTCGCCTCCGACATAACTGGTCAGCGTGAGGTGCCCTTCGGGGGCGCGGTTCGGGAAGAGGGAAGATGAGAAAATGGTGCCCAGGATTTTGAAGCCTTCGATGCGTGGGATGAGCATTCCGAATCCCTGGCAGGGGTGCTCCACATCCTGGCGGCGAAATCCGAGCACCACACTGGCCACAGGCGGGTAGCGGATTTCGCCAAAAGTAATCAGGCTCAATCCCGCTTCGGTCTCGAGGCCGAGCTTGGCGAGCCGGAAGGCGGTGCCGGCGTAGATTACGGCGCTGTGTTCGGCGGACAACGGCTCTCCCCGCTGGGAAAGCGCAAGTTTCCATCCGGAGGCGGTCTGCGCCAGGGCTGTCACCTCGGTGTTTAGAACGACAGCCTCGCCCAACTGGTTGCGCAAGGTATCGGGCAGGACCTGCAGGCCTTCGTCGAAGGACAACTTGCCTGCACGGTCTTTGGCCACCTCGCCGCGCCGTTTGCGTTCCCGCGCGCCGAAGATCTGCCCCTTGATAAGTGAGCCGTATCGGGCCTCCAACTGGCCAAGCTTGGGAAAGGCCTGTGGCACCGACAGCCTGGAAGGGTCGCCCGCATAGACGCCCGCCACCAGCGCATCGATGGCGTGGTCGAGAAACTCCCGACCCAGCCGGCGCAACACAAATTCCGCCACGCTTTCTTCTGTGCCGTCGCGCCGGGGTGGGACAAAAGGCTCACGCAGGACAGCGAGCTTGGCTTTGGCGGTGAAGAGCCGGGTCGTGAAGAAACCGAGCGGCGAGCCGGGCATCTCGATGGGACGGCGGTAGCGTACCACGTAGCGGGCTGAGGCCTCGGGGGCCGGATCGAGCCGGCGCGATTCCAGGCGCGCGTCGCGGACTAGCTGCGTAATCTTCGGGGAGGTCTCCAGAATGGTATTGGGGCCGAACTCGGCCAGATAGCCATTGGCGCGCACAGAACGGATGACACCGCCCACCCGGTCACTCGATTCGTAGAGGGTGACGGGGATGCCGTTGCGCTTGAGGTAGAACGCCGCGGTCAGTCCGGTGATTCCGGCGCCGATGACAGCAACAGTAGGCACTTCAGATCGTTCGAGAGAAGCGGTTTTCTTTTCGCGTGGCCGCGTAGGCGTCAAAGCGCATGGCGATGTTGCGGATGAGCAGCCGGCCCAGGTCGGTGACGAGCACGCCCTGGGGAGTTTTGACGAGCAGGCCAT
>JBJKSV010000906.1:0-2914 GCA_046703605.1 Limisphaerales bacterium | reverse complement strand
CATTTCCCCAAAAGAGAACTTCATCGCAAGCTGCTATTCGCCGGAGCAACCGGTGCTGCACGATGGCCAAAGCGGAAGGCTCCTTCGATTGTTGGAAGGATGCACCAATGCCATTCGTCCCCTCTGCTTCAGTCCTGACGAGAAGTAGGTCCTTGTGGCCTGTCAAGACCGAGTGGCTCGTTTCTGCCAGACGGCGACCGGCGAGCAGACGGGGCCATGCCTTGTCCATGACCAGGAAATCGTGGCGGGAGTTTTTTCTCCGGACGGCCAAATCGTAGTGACTGGGACCGGGCCGCACGATCTGGCTCCCGGGAACGGCCAGGTGTGGATCTGGTCGGCGAAGAGTGGCCGTCTCCTTTGTCCTGCCATTAAGCTGGATGGCTCCCCCGTCCTGGCCATCAGTCCCAATGGGCGGTGGTTGCTGGTGGGGAGCAGGGACACAGGCGTCAAGCCGCACTTTGCCCAGTTGCGGAACCTCAAGACCGGCGAGGCTGTGGGGCCGCCGTTATGGCATGGAGACGGCGTTTCGTGCGTGGCGTTCGCTCCCGACGGCCGCAAAATGGTCACCGCCTCGGAAGACGGGGCCTGTCGGCTGTGGGATGTTCCAACGGGCAGGCCGGCTACCTCCTGGCTCCTTCACAAAGCTGGCATTGCCTATCTGTCCTTTGCTCCCGATGGCCGCCGCATGGTCACGGCGAGCTCCGACCGAACCGCCATTATTTGGGACACCGTCACCGGCGAGGCTCTTAGCCCGCCCTTGCCGCACGGAGACGAGGTTGAAAGTGCCCGATTCAACGACGCTGGAACGGCGATTGTCACCGGCAGCATGGACGGGACCTGCCATGTTTGGCGGCTGCCAACGACGGAGCGGCCAATCGAGGACCTCGAGACGATGGCCGAATTTCAGTCGGATCTGCGGCTCGATGACACGGGCGGTCTTTCGCCTCTTAGCTCCAGCGAACTCGTGGCGCTCTGGCAGAGGCTCATCCGAAAATATCCCGCCGATTTCACCATCAGCCACCAAGACGACTTGACCTGGCACGAATTGCAGGATGAGGAGTGCGAAGCGGCGCATCAGTGGCGCGCAGCGCAATTCCACTTGGAACGTATGCAGCACTATTGTCCAGCCGACGCCGGGCTTCAAAAGCGCCTCATCTCGGTGAAGGCCCGCTTGGCGACGCGTTTGGGCACGACAGTTGCATATCCTAATGGCAAGGCCGCAAACGTGCCGTGAAGACGACAGGATAGCGAGTTCGACGGAGGACGCTGGGCGTCCTATTGGATTCGCACGCGATAGAAACGTTGTTGGTTCGTTGCGCACAGGTCGGTCAGGGCTGTTATGGTACCGTCACCAATGATTGTAGTTGGCGCGCTCCACTGGGCGGGTGAAAGTGAGTCGCTATATCCCAGGACATAACTCCTGCCCGCTGTGTCCGAAAACTCATGCATCCTGGCCAGAATCCACGTATTTCCCTACACGATAGCATATCCCGCAGGTCCACACGTCCGGCTACCATTTCATTCGCCGGTTTCGGTGCGACACCACAATTCGGCTCAACGTCGGTCCCATCTGGCACGCTTTGACACGCTTGAACCCCAGCCCCGTTAGGCTTGATGGGTCAATCCGGCACACTCTCTTGGCGTTTTTGGTGCCCGGGCTTTGGACTCGGAGATGAGCCTTACGACTTCTCTGTGCTGCCGACATGCCGCAACCTTCTTACTGAATCGAGTGGTTTCAGGCGTGTTTCGTCAAGCAGCGCCAGTCTTCGGACGATAACCGATTAACTCCTCGCGGAGGCTGAACCATCATGGGGTGCTCGACAAATTCGGTGAGGCCGTTGTAGTCAGCCCAAAGTACCGCGCAGCTTGGGGTGCTAGTCAACCTTCCCGTCCGCACTACCAATCGGCGCTTGAGACTAGCACATTAGCACAGAAATCCTAGCACAATAGCCTTGTTTTGCATTCGTGTCAAGGAAGTGCTCTACCACTGAGCTAACCGCGCTACCTGACGAGAAATCTACCAGGCAGCCCAGCGGGCCGCAACGGAAATGATAACCGCGGTCCGTAATACTGTCCCCCGTGAGGCAGCGCAGGCGTTCGCAGCCGTCCGCGATGCAATTTTGGCTGGAGCCGTCGGGGTCCGCTATCGGTGGCCCATCGGCTTCATAGGTTTAGCCCGTTGAAGACCCGTGCAACGACGCCGAATTGTGTCTCTATGTCGCCTTCAAGGCCGCATTCCGCCGCCATCTCCGCGAAGGGCGCGGACCACCCGGCGGGCGGGGAGACCAGTGCGGCCGGAATCGCGTGAGTTTTGCGGCGGTGAAAGGTCTCGCGAATTGCCTTCGGCAGACGGGCGATGTCGAGTTTGGCTCGTCCGACGAGAAGAACCAAATCCACCAGGTCCTTGATTCGCGTGTTCTCCCGGCCCGCTCTCGGCAAGGTGTAGGCGTGCAACTTTTCGGCGAACTGCTCCTCGGGTGAGACGGCTGGGAAGGTCGTGCCGGCGATGCCGGCGAATGCAAGCCAGTCCCGTCCCGAAAGGGATTCGTAGGGCTCGCACCGCGGCGGACGCGTAATTCCGTGGCGGCTTCATCGACTGGTCCCCATGAGCAGGTCGTCAAACCAGGCCGGGAGTGGTTCGTGGCAGTGCAGTTCCGACATTTCGCGAAGGGTAATGAGTCCGCGTTTCCGGCCCTCGGCCAGGGCTTGCACCACCAGGTCGTGCGAAATGGAATCCGCCACTGCCAGGTCGGCGATGGACCGGAGAGGACGAGTCACGGCGAAACCTGGGCGATGCTCTACGTCCTTTTCATCCAGAACCGTCCGATGGAGGACGAGCACAACCGGAACCTCGGCGCGCCGCCGGAACGTTGGCGCAACGGTCATGTGGAGCTTTGCCGGGTTCACATCGGAG
>JBJKSV010000905.1:0-8900 GCA_046703605.1 Limisphaerales bacterium | reverse complement strand
CCCAGCCAATGCGCCGCTTTGCTCTGATTGCCTTGCGCTAAAGCAATCGCCTGCGTTAGTAATTCGCGCTCCGCCTCGGCCATCATGCGCGCGTGAGCGTCACGGAGCTCACCGTGCTGGGCGCGGGCGAGCAGATCGGCGGCGAAGGCAGCAAAGGGCGGACCTGGGGGAATAGTCTCAGCAGAGCGGGCGGAGAGGGTGCGGCGGACAGCCTCCGCATCGATGGCCAGGCCGCGTGCGGCCAGCAGCAGCCGCCGGACAACATTCTCCAGTTCGCGCACGTTGCCTGGCCAGGGCTCGGCTTGGAGCAGGGCGGTGGCTTCAGGGGAAATCGCCGGGATGGGAACGCCAAAATCGGCGGAGTATTTCCGCAGAAAATGCCGGGCAAGGAGCGCGATGTCCTCGGGGCGTTCGCGCAAGGGAGGCAGTTGAATGCAGACGACGTTGAGGCGGTGAAAGAGGTCTTCACGAAAGCTCCCGTTGCGAATCATGGATTCCAGGTTGCGATGGGTAGCGGCGAGGATGCGTACATCCACCGAAATCTGCTCGGTCCCGCCCACGCGCTGAAAGGTCTGTTGTTGAAGGACGCGCAGGAGTTTGACCTGAATGTGGGCGGACAAGTCGCCTATTTCGTCGAGGAACAACGTCCCTTTGTCCGCCTGCTCGAAGCGCCCGATGCGCCGTTGGTCGGCGCCGGTGAATGCGCCGCGTTCGTGCCCGAAGAGTTCACTCTCCAGCAGGTTTTCCGGAACGGCCGCGCAGTTGATGGAGATGAAAGGGGCTTTTGCACGGGCGCTATGATGGTAGATTGCGCGGGCAACGAGCTCTTTGCCCGTGCCGGTTTCGCCCCGGATGAGAACCGTGACCGGTTTGGGAGCCACGCGTCCGATTTCCTTGCAGAGGTCCTGCATGGCCAGGCTGGAGCCGACCAACGAGGCGCCTGTTTGAACAGGGCCGCCCGCCAACGCGACCGGCTCGCGCATAAGACGTCCGGCCTCGGCCGCCCGTTCGAGCAGAGAGATGAGTCCCTCCATCTCAAAGGGCTTCTGCAGGTAGTCATAAGCTCCGAGCTTCGTGGCCTCGATGGCCGTCTCAATGGTTCCATGCGCCGTCATGAGCACTACCGGCAGGCGCGGATGCGCCTCATGCAAGCGGCGTACCAACTCGAGGCCGCCCAGGCCGGGAAGACGCAGATCTGTGAGCACGACATCACTCTCATCGCGGGTGGCGCGCCGAAGGCCTTCGTCGCCACGCTCGCACACATTCACCTCAAAGCCCTCGCCTCCGAGCACGTCCGCGAGGTTCGCCGCCAGACTGCTGTCGTCTTCTATCAGGAGGATGCGTTTGGGAGAATCCATCTCAGGCAAAACATATCTCCCATGCCGCCGGGATGAAACGCAAAATCTTAACCGGACAGCCTGATCGCTGAATCGAGCCCGCCTCCAGGTTAGTGGCCGCGCCTAGGTGGAGGCGGCCTTGCCGTTCTCCAGTAGAGGCAGGACGACTCCAAAGGTTGTCCCGTGGCCGACATGGGTTTGATAACGCAGCGCGCCACCCTGCTTTTCGACAATTTGAGCCACAATGGAGAGGCCGAGGCCGGTGCCGGTCTCCTTGGTGCTGAAGAAGGGGTCAAAGAGGCGCTTTTCAACCTCCGGCAGTATCCCCCTGCCGGTGTCGCTGACCTCGATAATGGCCGCCTCGGCTTCATGTCCCCCAAAGGTGGCGCGTCCCGCCCTCACCCGAAGTGTAACGACTCCAGGCGCGTCGATGGCTTCTGCCGCGTTGCGGACCAGGTTGACCAGGACCTGCTTCAAGTGTCCACTGTCCGCCTGGACGATGAGAGCCGGGCCTGCTTCCAGCGTCAAATGCACCCTTCGGCTCTCCAAGTTCGGCGCCATGAGGCCCTGCACCTCCTTGAGCACGGTCTGAACCGACAGCGTCTCGCGCCGGGGTTCTGAGGGGCGGGCAAAACTCAACACATCCTGCACAATCCGCTCCAAGCGCAGGATCTCGGCTCCAATGATCTCCGTATCTTTCCGGGCGGCGGGCAGCTCTTGGAGGTGCTTTTCCAGCGTGTAGAGCCGGGCCTTAAGAGAGGTGAGTGGGTTGCGGATCTCATGGGCGATGCCGGCGGCCAGGGTACCCAAGACCGCCAACTTCTCCCGCTTCTCCAGCAGACTCTGGCTTTGCACGAGGCGGCCCCGTAACGGGGCAATCGCGTCCCGGTAAATCACCCAGCCTAGCGCTCCCACCAGGAGCAGAATGATCACCACCTCCGCGGTGAGAAAAGCCCGCAATTTCGCCAGCACGGCATTCGTGTCGGCAAGGAACGCGGTTTGCGCCAGGCGGTGAGCGCTGGTCAGTTCCTGTACCAGATCCTGCATGTGCTTCTCTTGCGCGTCGAACTCTTTAAGTTGAGAGAACTGCGCGGGCGTAACCAGAGCGGGTTGCTGGTTGGTGTGAACCGCTCGCGCGGCGGCAAGGTAGCCGTCGTAGGCGCGGTTCAAGGCCTCGAAGGCCAGCTTCTCCCTTTGGGTGGTTAGAGGCGACGCAGGGTTCAGGCTGGGGTCATAGTGGTCAATCCAATGATCGAGTTTTTTGCTGGCTGTGTCGAATTGATGCCACACGCGCGGGTCTCTGAGGACGGTATAGCGGAGCAGGGAATTATTGAGGTCGAGCAGGGCGCGGTGGACCTGGCTGGAGAGTTGGAAGCTCTCCAGCCGGGACGCGGTGAATTTGGCCTCGAGGTCATGGATGCGCCGCAAGCCAAAAGAAAAGCCGTAGAGCATCGCTCCGGCTACAAGGGCCAGGGAGGCGATCAGCAGCCAGAGTCGAAAACCGAATGGTGATTTCATAGATCGTATCCTCATTGTCAGACAACTCCAGTGCCAGGTAAGGCTCAAAGAAAGAATCCCACAGAGACCATCCCCCAGGACATCGACTGTCGGCTGGCCCCATTCATCCCTCATCCAACCCCCTTTCCTGACATCCACCATCCATCATCCGTCACTCCTGCACGCCTGTTCATTGGTCAATCTCTTACCACCCCAATGGTAAGCCGCTTATCAACCCGGGCCGATGGAGGGGCTGTCCCTGAGGCGCCAGCCCCACCGCCGTTGATTTACAGAGGATCCCCTGTCTCTTGCTCTTGATCATGCTCTTGCTCTCTAAGTGGCTCTGGGGGAGCAAGATCATGAGCAAGAGCAAGATGGTGTGAGTTCGCTGCTTAATTCAATGGAAGTGGGGGCCAGCCCTCGCACCGGGAGGCTGCATGCCCTTGGCATAAAACCTGCCAAAGCAGTTCTGCAGTCCGAAAACAGGACTCCGGTAAGAGCAACAGATGAAACGGGAAAGATAAGGTGACTCCATGAACACCGGGCATTCAAATTCTACCGCGGTGCCGCAGGTTCCGGACCTGGGGATCCGCTCCGGGAGATCGGGCTCGGCAGCCCGCGCCAAAATACTCATTGCCGACGACGATGAGTACAACCGCAGTGTCTGCCGGGAGGCGCTGGTCAAAGCCGGCTATGACGTGGAGGCGGTCAATGACGGCGAGCAGGCCTGGAACGCGCTGCGGGCGCGCCAATATGACCTGCTTCTGACCGACCATGACATGCCGTGCTTGACCGGCCTGGAGCTTGTCCAGAGGCTCCGTGCCGCAGGAAACAACATAAGGGTGATCATTGCCTCCGGCGCCTTGGCCTTTAGAGGAGTGCCTGATTTCCCGGGGCTCCAACTGGCGGCGATCCTGACCAAGCCCTTCGCCGCCTCCGAATTGGTGAGCACCGTCAGACTCGTCTTCTGCCTGCCTTTGGTTGTGCCCTCCGACCAACCTGGCCCCGCGGCGGTTGCCCGAAAAGGCAAACGATTCAAGCGCCCGGTCCCGTTATCCTCCGGACCCTCTCTGACCGAAAGCAGGGCAAGCCGAAATATGAAGACCACTATTGTATCCGAGTTATCCAAACCACAGCCTAGCGTTTCAGGTCAACTGGCCCGAGAGACCGAATTGCCAGCCCAAAACCGTGTGCTCATTATCGATGACGATGCTGTCGTTCGCGGCAGCCTGGCGGCGGTTCTCGAGAGCGAGGGCTTTCTGGTGGACGAAGCCAAGGACGGTTCCGAAGCGCTGGCCCGGGCCGGCGCGTCGGCGCCGGACCTCGTGCTGCTCGACCTCAACATGGAGGGCATGGACGGCTGGGCAACGTTCGAAAGGCTCAACGAACTGCGGCCCCTGGCGCCGGTGGTGGTCATCACCGCCCGGCCCCATCAATACGAGCAGGCCGTTCGCGTCGGGGTGGATGCCTTCATGGAGAAGCCGCTGAACATCCCGGCGCTGGTCCATGCCGCTAAAGAACTCACCACTACCGCCGAAAAACGCCGCCCTCGCCGGGATGGGGACGGCGCTTTTGTCACCCGCCTGCTTGACGCTTCAGAATCCACCCCAAATCCATGCCCATGAACAATCCCCGCACCCCAAGTACTCTTCACAGCGCCTCATCCCTGCCAGCCGCCGAACGCCCCGCCGAATCGATCCATGACGGTTCAAAGGCAATGCCATCCGGCCCACGCCGTATTTTGCTGGTCGATGACGATAACACCGTCCGCGACTCGTTGGGGGAGGTTTTGGCCTCCGAAGGTTACGCGGTGCTCCCGGCCGAAGATGGCGAGAAGGCGCTGGAACTAGCGGCCCGGGAAGACATCGACCTGGTCATGCTCGACCTTAATATGCCGGTCAAGAACGGGTGGGATACGCTCAAGCACTTGACCACCGAATGGCCGCTGCTCCCGGTGGTGATTATCACCGCAAGGCCAAACCAGGTCTTTACCGCGGTGGGAGCGGGCGTTGCCGCCCTCATAGAGAAACCCCTCGACTGCCGGCAGATGCTCAAGACCATCCGCAATCTCCTCATCGAACCGGCGGGTTCACGCATCGCTCGATCTGTGGGCAAACGCGCTCCGTTCTATTACCGCCAGGCACCTCATACCGGAGGCGCAGGGTAGTTGGCGGCCACACCCCTGGGCCTGAGAAAATACACTTGCGCTTGGCCAAAGCTGAGGCATTATTACTTCCACGCTTTGCCGCGGGGTGGAGCAGTCCGGTAGCTCGTCAGGCTCATAACCTGAAGGTCCTAGGTTCAAATCCTAGCCCCGCAACCAATTTTCGGGCCTGAAATCACCGTTTCAGGCCCTTTTTCGTCCCGTCGCCCGTTAGGAATTGGCGGTGCGGAGGGCCTCGACCCCAATCAGGCAGACGTCGTCCTCGAACGCCTTGCAGCGGGAGAATTCCTGGACTGAGACCAGGACTTCTTCGAACAACGATCCCGGTGCTAAATGCATCTTGCTTCGAACCACCTGCAGGAGCCGCTCCTGGCCGTACTCGCCTAATTCGGGATTTTCCGCCTCGTAAATGCCGTCGGTAAACAAGAAGAGCAGGTCCTTGGCTGCCAGGGGGCATCGGCAGGTCGGGTACACCGGCTTACCAAAAAGGCCAAGTGCAGGCCCATGCCGCGAGTCCATGGAAGCCAGCCGTTGGACCGTGCCCACGCTCCGGCGGATGAGGAATGGGCTGGGATGGCCCGCGCTCGAGAACCGCAACTCGGAGGCGGCGACATCGACCACGAGATAGAAGGCCGTCGCCAAAAACGGATCGCGTGTCCGGCGAAGGATGGCGTGCAGACTCCGGTTAACTTCGCTGAGGAACTTGCCCGCATCCGCCGCGACCGGGATCAATTCCTCCACCAACCCCCGCATTACGGCTGTCACGAGGGCCGCCCTCATGCCATGCCCCATCACGTCGCACAGGAAAACGCCCGCGGCGGTGTCGGTGATTGGGAGGATATCAAAGAAATCGCCCCCAACAGCCGCGGCGGGCAGGTACTTGTGAGAGAACTGGATGGCGCTGTCCTCGGGGCCGACCCAGTGAGGGAATGTAGGATACTGCTGGGGAAGAAAGATCTGCTGGATCTCGCGGGCCATGTTGAAATCGGCCTCGAGTTGAGCATTCTTCATGCGCAATTCCTCGGCGTAGCCGCCCAGTTGCTCGGTCAGTCGTTTACGCTCTATGGCGTAGCGCATAGACCTCACGAGCAACTGGCCGTCCACCTGCCCTTTGATGAGGTAGTCCTGCGCCCCTTCATGCACCGCCTGAACGGCAACCCGGGTGTCGTTCAAGCCGCTAAGCACGATAATCGGGACTGTAGGCGCCTGGGCGCAGAGGCTCGCAAACGTATCCAGACCCTGGCTGTCCGGAAGCGACAGGTCACAAAGAATGAGGCCAACATCCTGCCTCTCCAGCCGCTTCAAAGCCGGCCCCAAACGTTCCACCTGCTCTACCACAAAGAGGCCTTGCCCCGCGCCAGAGACCATTATCTCAATCAGGCGCGCGTCCCCCGGATTATCTTCGATGAGAAGCACCTTCACCGGGGCGCCTTCCACCGATAAGCGCCGTTCCTCCTTTGCCGATCTCCCTGGTTCGGCAACACAGACATTTGCTTCCGTTTCCATCTCGTACCGACTCGTTGCCGCCGAACATGAGCGCACCGGGAACAACTCGTCCGATTCAACATAACGGCCAGAACCGGAGGCGCAAGGGGGGGGAAGAGAGAGGACTCCTCTATCGGGCGCATCGAGATTCTCTCGGATTTCGAGTTTATCCAATCGAGGTGCGGGGGTGCTGAGGAGCTTCGGGCGCCGGTTCGTTGGTTGCCCGCAGAGAGAAAAAGAAGGTCGAGCCTTTGCCAGGTGTCGATTCAACCCACATCCGCCCGCCATGACGCTCGACAATGCGTTTGCAGATGGCCAGCCCCATCCCCGTGCCTGGGTATTCGCGGCGCGTGTGCAGGCGCTGGAAAATGACAAAGATCCGCTCGAACTCCTTGGGATCGATGCCAATTCCATTATCTCGCACGAAAAAGACCCAATGGGCGTCACTCCGGGAGGCCCCCGCCTCGATGCGAGGCCGCTCCGCGCCGCGAAACTTGAGCCCGTTGCCGATAAGATTCTGAAAAACCCGCGTAAGCTGCGCGTTGTCGCCACACACGCGCGGGAGCGCCTTGTGCGATACCTCCGCCCCGCTTTCCTCAATGGCTATCTTCAAGTTCGAGAGCGCGGCCCCAAATGCCTCCTCGGACTCAATCGCTTCCAGAGAGGCGCCCCGCACCTCCACCCGGGAGTAGTCGAGCAGGTCGTGGATGAGAGCGCGCATCCGCTGGGCGCCGTCAACCGCGAAGTGAATGAACTCACGCCCTTGGTCATCCAGCGCGCCGTCATAGCGCTCGGTCACCAGTTGCAAATAGCTGGTCACCATCCGTAAGGGCTCAATCAGGTCGTGCGAGGCCACGTAGGCAAATTGCTGCAAATCGGCGTTGGAGCGTTCGAGATTTGCCGTGGCACGGCGGAGTTGTTCTTCGGCCCGGGCGCGTTCGATGAACAGGCCCGCCTGGCTGCCGATGCCCCCCAGGATTTCCAACAGCGCCGGGTCGGGCGTCTCCTCAGCGGTCGCAAAAAACTCCATTATCCCAGGCAACTCCCCCGCCCGGACGGGAAAACCTATTGCGCTGCGAAGCCCCGCCCGGGCCGCAGACTCACCGCGTCGAGGTTCCCCAAGCCAGGCCGCTTGCGTCACCCAGACCGGCCTGTCACGTTCCCACACCTGCCCCGGAAAGGCCTCCCCGCGTCCGAAACTCAGCTCCCGTCCGCTTTCCACGAACTCCTCCACAAGCGCCCCCGGCGCACTCCAGGCCCCCGCCCACCGGAGCCGTTCCTCGCCGGGATGCCTGAGCCAGAGAACCCCGACTTGCCAGCCCAGCGTCTCGCAAATCGCCCGCAAAACCTGCTCAACTCCCTCAACCAAGCCGGAGGCATCGGCCAGAACTCGGGTGGCTCGATGCTGCACCGCCATCCGCCGATCCGCCCGCTCCCGCTCCATATCGACCAGGTAAAGCAATTGCGCGTTCCACCAGATGAGACCGGCAAAGATGACGATGCTTAGAGCCGCAAAGATCGCCAGGGCCAATTCCTGCCGATAGTACCCGGAGTGCTCTCCATAGAGCAACACCGCCCCCAGAATCCATGGAATGCAGATCGCCATCGGCAGGAGCCGCCGTGCGACCGCGCCGCCCGTGGTGCCGCTGGTAATGACTCCCATCAGCCCGCGGTCGGGGCGGGCCGCTAGAAAGCCGATACAGAACAGGGCGAACTCCACCGCTGAGTCGAGCGACATCGGCAGGGCGCCGCCAAACCGGTAGAAATACAGGACGCGGTAAGTGTACCCCACCAAGGCGAACAGGGCGATGACTCCCGCGACCAGCACCGAGACTTGCGCCGGGCGAAACCGGCGCCGAGTTTCAAAGTCCGAAAACGACAGCGCCAGGCCGCACAGGACAAAGCCAACCGCGCTGTTTGGGGCGATTTCGTTCTGCGGATAGGTTTCCAGGGCGTTTACCCTGCTCGCGAACAGGAGTTGATCGATATGGAGATGGAGTAGGCCGGCATAGTCCACCAACCTCAAAACGCCCATCAGCGCGACAATGCTGCCCAGCACCCATCTGGCTGCATCTTTGCCTTCAGCGGCCGAAGGCTTCTTCCAGGCAATCTGGCTCAATCCCACCCCTAGAAGGATGAACAGCAGGGCGGTGATGGGATTCATGGCCGTCAAGGCGGGAAAGAGCTCGACCAGCGCCACAATACCCAATGCCCATCCTATCAGCACCAAGCCCCCCATCAATGTCATGGCGACGCTTGCCGCCTTGGCCACAGTGCTGGCCCATCGGCGCGGTTGGTTCATCGGCAAACTGACACTCACGGGCGTCCTTTAATCGCAACTGCCCAACTGGCTTGACCTGAGCAGATACCGTTAATCTCCCCGGCACCGTGCCCCGATTGCCCGGGCCGCCTTAATC
>JBJKSV010000904.1:0-6757 GCA_046703605.1 Limisphaerales bacterium | reverse complement strand
GGCGGCTATCACACCTATCGCATTCCCGCCCTCGAATGCGCGCCGGACGGCAGCCTGGTCGCGTTTGCGGAAGCTCGAAAGTACAACGCAGGCGACCCCGGCGCCAAGGCCCAGGAAATCGACCTCGTCTATCGGCGCAGCAGGGACGAAGGCCGGACCTGGTTGCCAATGAAAGTCCTCGAACACGCGGGCGCCTGCTGGTCGGCCGCCAATCCTGCCACCGTTGTTGACCATTCTAATGGGCGGATGTGGGTTTTCTATATCCGCTCCAAGCCCGGCCGAGGTTCGGAAACCTCTCGCCCTGGCACCGATGACCTTCAGGACCTGGCCCGATGGAGTGACGACAACGGCCGCCACTGGTCGGAACCGCTGGACCTGACACCCGTTGCGCGGGATATGAAGGACAAAACCTGGCGCGCCAGCGTGCCCGGGCCTGGCGGCGCGATCCAGACCCGAAGCGGCAGACTCATCGTGCCTATGTGGAAAACCCCGTTTGCTACCTTCGTCATCTACTCGGATGACCATGGACAGCACTGGCACCGGGGCGAACGTGTCCCCGGAAACCAAGGCGGGGATGAGTGCCAGGTTGTTGAGTTGGCCAATGGCCACATTCTCATCGACATCCGGCAGGAGCACGGGCCGCACCGCTGGCTCGCTGAAAGCGCTGACAGTGGAGAAACCTGGGGCAAGCCCGGGCCCGGCCAGGACGAGACTCCGGTCGAATGCGCCCTCCAGCAATTCACCCTCCTTACAGGAGGTGTGGCGCGCCACTGTATAGTCTGGAGCGGACCGAAAGGTCCAGGCCGTCGGCGGCTGGTGCTCCGCATCAGTTATGATGAAGGAAGGACGTTCGGCCACGAGCGGCTGCTCTCGGACTCTTACGCGGCCTATTCCGCTCTGACGCAACTGCCGGACAATGCCCTGGGCGTCCTCTGGGAAAGCGGCCTAACGGGCGGCTATCAATTCATTGATTTTGCTCGATTGGACAAACACTGGCTCCAACAAGCGCCGCTCTTCCGCTCCAAATCAGGACAGTGACCCTGTCGTGTCCCGTCAGTGCCGGGGGATTGTGGTTCGACGCGGTTCCGGGCAAGATGGGCGACATGAGGAACAAATGCGCTGTCTGGGTCTGCGTGGGGCTGCTTGCGGCCGCGGGTCAACCTGTGCTCTTCGCGTCCGGTGCCGTTCGCGAGGTCGCCAATCAAGGCTTCCGGCTGGAGTTGCGCCTGCAAGACGGGGTCGAACAGGCTACGCTGGATGCATTGCCTTTGCGTCTCCGTGTGGCGGACGGCCCCTATTTCTACCGGGCGTCAAGAGGACAAGGAGGACGGCTGCAGACATGGAAGGGACTGAGCGACGCCACCCTCAGCCAGGAAGGCGACCGGCTCATTGTGCACGGTCGATTGGCCGGGCTGGACTTGGAGGATTCCTTTTTTCTGCCGAGCAACCGGCCGTGGATGGAAGAACGAATCGTGCTTCACAACGGCTCCAACTCGCGTATCGCGTTAGCGGACTTTGAAGCCGGTTTTTTGCGTCAGGTAACCGATTCGGGCGGCAAGGTGTTTGCGGAAATGCGTCCCGACCGCTGGGTGGCGGCGCCGTTGCGCATCCGAGCCGCTGATCCCGGAGGCTTCGTCAATGATTTCTCCATCCAGGAGCTGGTTTCCACACCCGGCTATGAGCCGATCATGGATTGCCGGCAGCATTGTACTCGAGTCCCCTCCCGGCACCGGCGCTCCGAAGGCTGGGCCTGGATTCATGGCGACAGCGTTCTGGGAATCTTCGTCTTCAACCAGCAGAACCTGCTCTTCAGCGTCGTTTCCACGGAACACCTCCGCCACGGCAAGGCGCTCCGCTTCGGCGGGGCTTGCATGATCTCCGGAGAACCGGATGCCCTCAAACGCATCGCGCCGGGGCAGTCGGTGGACCTGGGCGTGGTCCGCTACGAGGCAATGAAAGGGGGCTATCGGCAAGCCGAGTATGCGCTGCGCAACTGGCTTGACGCCGAGGGCTGCCGCTTTCCACCCGACTTTAATCCGCCGGTTCATTGGGAACAGCTTTATAACATGCCCGGCGCATGGGACGACCGCCCGCACCACTACACCAAGGCTATCCTGGAGAAGGAGGCCGCCAAGGCGCTCGCCTATCACTGCGAAGCCCTCTATCTTGACCCCGGCTGGGACACCGCGTTTGGGTCGCTTCTTTGGGGCGAGAAGTGGCTGGGGCCGCGCCGGGCGTTCATCGAAGAGATGCAATCCAAATATGGCCTCAAAGTCTCGCTCCATTGTCCCCTGGCCACCTGGATTTCCGAGCCCTACACGATGGGACCCAGTTCGGTGGATACCTGGCCCAAGGCGGCCCGGCTCAAACCTCCCGCAACGGTCACCGAAAACCGCTGGCGCGTGCCCGCCTTGCGCGTGCAGCGTCGCAACCTGGCGCTGCTGCCCTCGGCCAAAGCAACAGCCTCTTCGGTTTACGAGGGTGGCGCCATGCCCATTCACCAGATCGCCCACCTCAACGACGGATGGTACGGCAACAGCGCCAGTTGGATTGCCGATAAGATGCCGGCTTGGGCGCAGATCGACTTGGGGAAGGTCTATCAAATCTCCGAGGTCTGCCTGGGCAATGACCATGAGGGACAGTTCACCGACCGTGCCACCACCAAGCTGCGCATCCTGGTGGCCACCAATTACCAGGCCGGCTCCACCGGCCAGGCCTGGCGAACCGTGGCCCAATACGACGGCCCCGGCCTCCTTCGGAACAAGACTTTCGTCTTTGCCCCGGTGTCAGCACGCCGGGTCCGAATCGAGTTGCTCCAAAGCCGCGATGGCCTGCCGCGCCTGGATGAGATCGAGATTTACGAGGCGGAACCGGCCTCGACTCGGCAGCAGGATGAATTTGCGAAGATAGCCAGGCGCGGTCCAAAACCGCCGTGGACCAACTTACAGCCCTTGCTCTGTCTCGGCTCGGTGCAATACCGCCGGGAGGTCGCCAAGCGCCTCTTGGCCAACTGCGCTGACGGGGTGGTCTTCTTGATGTATGACGGCGACTGGTGGAATGGAGGCTGTTCGGATACCGAGCATGGCCATCCGGTGCCGTACTTGATGGAAGATCACATCCGGGCTTGTCTTGACCTGGTACAGCGCGTTCATAAACAATTTCCCAAGGTCCTGATCGAATTGCACGACCCGATTGCCGGCGGCAGTCCCGTGCGGTTCACGCCGGTCTATTACAAATACGGCCTGCCCGGCAGTTACGACGACAACTGGGGCTTCGAACTCATGTGGAATTCGATGGCCGACCTTAAGGAGGGCCGGGCCCGATCACTCTACTATTATGACCTGGGCTGCGACGTCCCCATCTATCTCCATGTCAACCTGACGGGCGACAACGAACACTGTGTGCTGCTGTGGTGGTATGCCTCGACCTGCCGGCACCTGGGCATCGGCGGGACCAGTCCCAATCCGGCGGTGGTACCGGCCCAACAGCAAGCCATGGCCTGGTACGCCCCACGGGAGGCCTTCTTCAAACGCGGTAATTTCTTCGGCATGAGCCCGGAAATCCATCTGCACGTCCTGCCGAAAGAGAAGGCCTTCGTGGTGAATCTCTTCAACCTTTCGGACTCCCCGCGAGTGATTCACGGGACAATCCAACTGAAAACCATGGGACTTGATCCCCAGGGCCAATACCATCCTTCGGGCGCCTGGGGTCCAGCCGCTCACCGCTTCGGTTCCGTGGCGAATGGCCGCTTCAGCGTCAATCTGGAGCTGCCCGCCTGGGCCGCCGAGGCGGCCGAATTCCGCGCCACCGCCAGCTCTGAGCCGTGAGCCTCGGGACTGCTGATCCCCAGCGCGCCAGCGCGCTGGCGGAGGGGTGAAGATAGAAAAATGGGTGTGGCTGCTTTTTGGCAACGAGAAAAGCCCTGAACAATAAGGGGATTTTGAGCGTTGTGGCTCGGGAGACGGTCGGAAAGTCCCGGGTTATCGAGCCGATGTCCCGATATCCCCGGTTTTTGGCACCATCTCTTTGGGTTTTTCGGCGCACAGAAGGTGGCGTCGCGCCTTTCGCCAGACGCGGTGCATCTTTTGGCCGTGGCCCAGGCGGCGCGCTCCGAGCATCCCCTTGCGGGCTGTAAGGAGAGAGCCAACGAAGGCCACGGGCAAAGGAGCCATCGCGAGCCCCGGCCAATGTTAAAACAGGCCCTCAGAGCTTTGCGGCACGGCTGGTGCCTGGGCAGCGAGAGTTTCCGGCGCCGGATGTTGTTGCGGATGGAGGGCGAATTGGGTGAGCATCATGCGGTGGGGACGTCCAAGGCGGCGGACACAAAACCGCACAAACATAAGCGCGGTGAATCGGCAAACAATGCGGCACGGAGGCGCCTGCGTATCTGAGACAATGCGAACCCGCGAACAACATGAACCGATCTATGGGACCCCTTTCCGATGCCCCCTTTGAAGAACCACCTCAGCATAATTCGCTGACGCCTCTATGCGCATTGTGGAGAGGATCCTCCGTCACCTCGGCGCCTGGCACGACCCGCCGCCCCGACCGCCTCCCGATGGGCTGCCGGGTCCATACACCTATGAACCGTCTGACGAGGTGGATCTATTGCCCGACTACGAGAACGTCCTCACCGACTGAGGGTTGCTGCCTCCCCGGGCCGGCACACGCGCCAGCCGCGCCCATGCACCGGGCGCTTTGGATTCGATTCGTGCGCCGCGACACTCTTTGTACTCCGGACAGGGCGCCGCAGGCCGCCTGGCTGGGCAAAAACTGCCGCTATCAGGGCTGTTGACGCCCAGGTCGGCGCTTGATAAGGTCGGCACATGCTTGGTGAGTCCAAAAACCAATTCTCCCTCACCCGCGCAGGGCTCAGTACCGGCGAAGGCGCAAAGAGCAATTTGCTATCAATTGCCAACCTCCAAAGAATCTGAGATGCGCACGAACAGGTGAACAGGTGGCGGCCGCTGCTATCAGTTTGACACCGCACAGCGCGCTCTGCGAATATGCCTCTATGCCGCGCAATGCTGAGAGCCCGCGGCATGCAAAAACAATTCTTTATCAGTGAACTGGTGTGAGGCCCGATGATGAACCGAAGACATTTTCTCGCTGGAACGCTGGCATTGGGCCTGATGCCCAAACGGGCCTTCTCAACGACAGTCCTTGCGCGAAAGGGGGCCGGCGCGAAGGGGATGACGCTTGCCCAGGCGGCATCGAAACCGAGCCTGCTCTACGGGTCGCCATTATTCCCGGGCGAGCTCCAAAACGAGGCGTACCTGAAACTCTTCGGGAGGCAGACTTCGATTCTCACCAACACGGTTTACATGTCGGTGACCCAACCGAGGAGAGAGAACTGGAACCTGGCGGGCTTCGACAAGGTGCGCGCCTTCGCCAAAAGGAAGGACCTCAAAATGAGAGGTCATCCCTTGGTGTGGCATGAGGCGCTTCCCGGTTGGGCGCGGACCATTTCCTCCGCCGAAGAGGCAAAGCAAGTGATTCAGAATCGGATTGCGAAGCTGGTGGGCCGCTTCAAAGGCGAGTTCCAATCGTGGGACGTGGTCAATGAGGCGATTGACCCCGGCGCCAAAAACGCGGATCACCTCACCGATTGCGTGTGGTCGAGACAGCTCGGCGCGGAGTATCTGGATTACGCCTTTCGTGTGGCTCACGACACCGACGGCCACGCTCTTTTGACGTACAACGATTATGGGACAGAGGATGATTCGGATGCCAGCCTGGCCAAGCGAGAGTGCATCCATGGTCTGTTGAGCGGAATGATGCAACGCCGGACGCCGGTGCAGGCGGTGGGTTTGCAGTCGCACCTGCTGGGCGGCGCGAGCTTTAAAAGTCTGCCGGACTGGATTCGCCGCCTCAAAAGCCTCGGACTCCATGTGTTCATCACCGAACTCGACGTGAACGACACGCCCTTCCCGTCGGACAAGGGCGAGCGCGACAAATTGGTGGCAAGAACCTACGGCGATTTCCTCCGCAGTGCGTTGAGCACCGGCGAGGTTGACATCGCGCTGACGTGGGGGCTGGCCGACCCATATTCGTGGCTTCAGTCCGTTCCGTGGGCCAAGCGCAAGGATGGCCTGCCGCAACGTCCGCTGCCTTTCGGTGAGAAGCTGGAGCCCACGGCCGTGTTTGGCGCGATGGAATCGGCTTTTCTCAACGCGCCCCATCACGGTTGAGTCCGAAGGTGCGCCGCCTATAGCGCGGCGGCTCACTAACGCGATAGAGGAGAAAACTGAAGACGCCGGAGTCCGAGGCCTGCTCCACGTAATCGTTGTGGACGTCCAGCGCCAGCTTGATTGAGGGGCAGTGACCCGCCAAGGAATGTCCTGGCGCGCGCTGTTCATTGGCAGAGCTTGGCGGGCGTGTGGCCGTTCAACTCGTTTCCTCAGGGTTTCGCATTCCACCCCGTCGGCGGACCCCACGCGAGATATTTGCCGAAGCCGCTCGCAAAGGGGCCAAGTGACATGCCCAATTACAAATTGACCGAGGCGGCGGATGAGGACCCCAAGGGCATGGCGCTTTACACCCTCTCAGAGTGGGGCCCCAAACAGGCGGCCAGTTACGGAGCCGCTTTGGTTGCCCATTTCGAGGCCACTAACAAGTCCGTAGCCGCGCGTGTCCACCTGGGGACCTACGACACCGCAAACGCGCGGCGGCACCGGTCCATGAAAGGGGCATTTAAAGCGTCCGAGAGCGCGCAAGTAATAACGGGCCAGTCAATGCAGAGTGCAAGAATATATGG
>JBJKSV010000903.1:0-8361 GCA_046703605.1 Limisphaerales bacterium | reverse complement strand
CACCAGCAGCAGCGCCGCCACTACCACGACCAGGATGCCAATCCCCGACAGCGGGCTGTTCGAGGAGCCGATCAGCCCGGCCATGTAGCCGCAAACGGCCGAGACCAGGAACCTCATGATCACCACGACCAGCGCGCCGCCCGCACTCAGCAGCAGCGCGTGGGTCTCCTAGCCGCTGCCGATGCTGAAGTCCCAGAACAGCCACACAACCGGGATCATGCACATCAGCGACACCAGGCCCACAACTCCAATCGGGATGTCCCGCTCCGTTCGCGGCAGCGTGTCGGCTTGACCCGCCTTGCGCACGCGTGAGGCGGCCCGCGCCCCCGCCAGTCCCCCGACCACGGGCTTGACCAGCGCGCCCAGCGTCCAGATGGCCGCCACCCCAATCGCGCCCGCGCCAACAAAGCGCACGTAGTGGCTCCACCCCCCCTGCGCAACCTCCGCCGCGGCGCCCGCGACCGGATGCAGCAGGGTGAAGTGCGGCACCCCCCAGCCCCACCCGATTATCGCGCCCAGCAGCATCGCTACCCCCACCGACAATCCCACCAGGTGCCCGATGGCAAACAGCGCGAACGACAGGCTGAAGTCGAAGCCCGTCGCCGAGTTTTTCGTGCCGAGATGGAAGTATTGGGCCACGTCGCTGGCGAAGACCTTCGTCTGCACGACCACGTAGAAGATTGCCGATACGAGGCTGCCCCACACTACCGCCTTCAGCCCCGCACCGCTGGTCTCGACCGCCTCGCTGGCGTCGTGCCCCTCCTGGCCGGCGCCTACCTTGAGCACCTCGGCGCAGGCCACCCCCTCCGGATACGGAAGCGGCGAATCGGTCACCAGCGCCCGCCGCAACGGGATCGTGTACATCACGCCCAGAATGCCGCCGGCCACGCAGATCAGAAACGACTGCCAGAACGGGAACCCGTTCCACCATCCTACCATGATCAGGCCGGGCAGCACGAAGATGATCGCCGAGAGCGTCCCGGCCGCCGAGGCCACCGTCTGGACAATGTTGTTCTCCTGAATCGTGGCATTGCGGAACGCCTGCAATATCGCCATCGAGATCACGGCGGCGGGAATCGAGGTCGAGAATGTGATGCCTGCCTTCAGGCCGAAATAGACGTTCGCCGCCGTGAACACCACGGTAATCACCACACCAATGACGAGGCCGCGGAAGGTGAGCTCCGCCACCGGGGTGGCAGCGGCGGCCGAATCTGCTTTCACGTGTGATGCTTGGTGCATAGGCGACGGCGCCCGGAGGGCCGGCGGCTTTCACTATATTGGGGGCCGAGCGCGCGAGTCAAGGCGTGCTTCATCGCCACCGCCCCGGCATTGCCGCTCATTCAATTTCGCTCTCGAGATGACACTAGAGTCCGTGGACACCAAAATGTGTTGTAGTGAGGTCAAGTTTTTCAGCGGGAAGGTTGGCGAGATGGAGCAAACCACGGAATACACTGAATACAACCACGCTCACGCACGCTCCGCTTTTTCCGTGTACTCCGTGTATTCCGTGGTGGTCATTGTCTTTGAAGTGATGGTCTGGGTCTCTCCTCACCAGTCATTGTAGGAGACGAGGTGACGAGTCTCTGATCCCCGTTTCTCGCGCGGCTTGGCATCCCATCGGAGACTCGTCACCTCGTCTCCTACAATGGCTCGTTGGGTGTATCTGTCTCATTTTGAAGGCGAAGTGGAATCGGGAGCACCGGGTCAAGCAAGAAAATCCCGGAGAATGCGCCCGGAGCGCATCCCGCCCCTACCTCCGCAGCCTTGACATTTCGCCTTCCAGTAACACCGCTGGGTTTAGAGCAAGATCGCTTTGTGGAACCACGTCTCGGCCCCAATCGCACATCGCAAATCTAAAATCGCAAATTCAGCGGGCCACCTTAGACAGCGAGAATTCCAGGACGGCGTAACCGTCGATCTGGAAGTGTTCCACCACGATTTCCACTGTTTTGTCCGCGGCAAGCACGAGTTTGCCGGTGTCGCGGGTGGGTCCGTGCCACTTCCAATCCTCGATCACCGGTTTGCCATCGACGCTCACCCGCACCCCGTCGTCGCTGAGCGTCTTGAACTCCCATGTGCCTTTTTGCAGAGGCAGGCGCGTGCGGGCTATCATGCCAAAATGGTCCTGGCCGAACCTGGCTGCGGTGACCTTGTCCGAAATCCCCAAATCGCTTGGCCCGCGCATGCCATACCGTAACGAAAGCTCATCGAGTGGCGCGGTCACCGCCGTGGGGCCATGGGCGAGTTTCCGGTAAGCCGCCAGGTCCTTTCGAGGATCGACATTCGGCGGCCACTTAAAAAATGTCGCCTCCCACTTGGCGGCAATCAGCGTCCCCTTCTTTTCCGCGATGGGCTTTCCCCGCGCTTCGACCTTCAGCACATAGGGATGGACGCCGGGCGACAAGGCCTTGACGATGGCACGCGATTGGTCTGGCTTGCCGGGAACTGCGGCGAGCGCGGCGCTCACATCCTCGCCCGTGAGGTTCAAGCGCACCTCAGCGGTTGGCACCTTAAAGATGTCGAACTGCGCCGTGCCGCCGCTCGATTTAGCCAACCGCACCAGCGGCGAAACGTGATCCCAGGGACCCCACTGGGTCATGATGATGTTCTGCCGGCCACGCAGTTCAGGCCGCGCCCCTACGGGGTGTGTGTGGCCATAGACCGGGTAATGAGGCAGGCGGAGCGGTTCGATAACCCGTTGATTGTCCCAAACCACCTTGTAGGCGGGGTCAGCCAGGATCTTCTTTCCCACGCCGACCAGCTTGTTTGGGCCAATAACAACCTGTCCCGGCCCCCGGAACTGGAAGGCCAGCGTATCGCCCTCGAATGTGTTGCCCCCTATCACCGAGCCCGTCGATGCATATCCGTTGGCCTTCGCCCACTTTGTCTTGGCGAACTCCGGGTTGGCCCCGCCCCACAGGTGGACCCCGCACTTGTTCTTCACGAAAACATTGTGGAGGATGTAATTATCACCCCCATGGTCGATGTTCACCCCGCCCCGCTCCAGGCCGTAGCCCATCCCGCCGTTCTCCTCGAAATGGTTGCCCGCGATCAGCGTCTGGCGCGAGTAGCCCGCCCAAACGCCGCAAATGGCGTTGCCCACAATCCGGTTCTTCAAATACTTGTTGCCGAAGGAAAACGTGTTCTCAATCCCGTGCGCGGCCGCATAAGAAAAATCGTTTCCAATCAGCAGGTTGTCGTCGTTGCCTCTTCGTTTGTACCACTCGACCGGGTGGTCGCCCACCTGCCCCAGCGCCTCCCGCCCCGCAAACCCGAAAAAGCCATCCCCGCCGTGCGTGACGGAGTTTTCCGCGAAAACGTTGTCGTTGTTCTGTTCGAAGACGAAGATGCCCGCCGAATCCTGGCCGCGATTATACACCCCGTCGCTGTAGCCCCGAACGCAGAAATCAACGGCGTTGCGGCTGATGACATTGCTCGAACACCGCCATAACGCGATTCCCCAGCCCGAATTGAACGAGAGATCATTGTCATACACCTTTGACGAGGTCACCCGATCCAGGCACAGCCCGTTCTGCCCGTGCCACACCCTCGAGTCGCGCACCGTAACATCCCGGGATTCTTCCACATACAGTGCCGCGCCGTAGTTCTTGAGCCATTCATGATCGTCGTTATTGTGGCCATAGAGCCAGTCCGCCTCGTCCTCCGCCTCAGGCGTGGACCCCAAATGCGCCCGGCGGTTGTCCGAGGCATCGATGTCCTCCAGAGTGAGGCCGTCGGCCTTGGTCGCCCAAAGCCCGCACCAAAACCCGTTGATGTGCGCGCCTCGAATCGTCACACCGGCCTGCCCGTTCAAACGGATGCCATAGCCCTGGTAGGCGTCCGGTCGTGTGTGAGGCGGTGAACCGCGCAGCACAGACCCCTTGGCAAAATCGACTTCAATGTTCGGGGCGCCGACAATGAGGACCCCCTGGCCGTTGGTGTCCTCGATGAGTGCGCCCGGCGGAATCACGATCCGGCAGGACTGCGTGATGACCGTGTTGGGGTGTGTGAGGGTGATTGTGGGCAGCCGGCTCGCGACGGCTTTGTCACTGGCCGTGGTGAAACCCTGCGCCGGCTCGGCTTGGCAACCGCCGGGGCTCAACTGGAGAACGGCTATCAGGAGGAGTGCGCCCAAGCCGAGCGGTGCGTGTGAAGTAAGGCGAGCTATCATTTATGGCGCCATTTTACCGGAGCGGTTGGTGATGTCGAGATTGCCGGTGAATGCAGGCGCTCGGAGGGGCGTCTAACATTCGACGTCCGCGGCAGATCGCTGCAAGGTGATGACGTTATTCCGAGCAACAAGAGCCGGATGAGCAGTTCTTGGTGCTTGATGATCGCCCTCACCTCTGCGATGATAATCATGAACGAAAGGTATCTGCTATGAAACGCCGTGATCTTCGAATCTGCGGGTGCCTGTGTGCCGGGCTGATGCTCGCCGCCTCAGGACTCAGAGCGCAAACACCATCCACAACCGCCAGCAGCCAGTCAGCACCAACTCTCGCCGCCGTCCTCAATCCCTCCGGCCTGCCTTACGGGGTCGAAGACATCCTGAAACTGAGCCGCGCCCAAATCAGCGACGACATTATCATCAACTACATCCAGAATTCGGGGACGGTCTATAACCTGGCGCCGAAGGACATCGTTTACCTGCGCGACCAGGGGGTCTCTAATGCGGTCATCAACGCCATGCTCGACCAGCGGAAGAAGGCGGTGGAAACCAGCCAGGAAAGCGAGGTGGCCCAGGCGGCAGCCTCTTCAGGCAATGACTTGGCTTCGGGCTATGCCGCCTACCCGCCCATCGGTGTCCCGCCCGTCGTCCCGGTCTATGCCCCGGCTTATGTTCCACCGCCGCCGGTTGAAGTGCGGCAGCCGCCCGCTTCGACACTCTTTATCATTCCCTACCGGCAAACATCGCCTGCTACTTATTACCCCTACACCGTTTACGGTGACTACTACCCCTATTACGGCGGCTATACCAGCCCGTACCTGTATTTCGGCTCGTCCTATTGCGCGCCCAGCGCTACGTTCGTGGCAGGCTTTGGCGGGAGTCGAGGCTATTTCGGCCGTTTCGGCCATTTCGGCCCTGGATACTTCGGCGGGAGACACTTCGGAGGAGCACGCTTCAGTGGCCATCGGGGCGGCGGTGGTCTCGGTGGCCATCGGGATGGCGGTCGCTCTAGCGGTGGTGGACATCGCCGCTGAGTTGGAGCACACGCCGCGGGACCTGGCGAAGCCTTTGGAGTGCGGCGTGGACCACCGCTTTCCCGCTACGGCCGACAAATGAGGACAGCGGTGGGCAAGGCAGGGCCAAAAGAGGGGCAAGGATAGGCAATTGGCGTGTTGCGAGGGAGGCTTCCTGCGGCCACTCTCCCTGCTGAGAGTAAATATGCAAACCACATCAGATCGAATCGCATGGCTCAGTGGCAAACCGGGCGCCTGCGCCCCTGTCCACCCAAAAGAGGACGTCGCCCGCCGCTTAGTTCTTTTAGGCGCGCCGGGAGTCGGCAAGGGAACACAGGCCGAGTTGCTCGGAGACAAACTGGGCGCCTGCCATCTATCCACAGGCGACTTCTTTCGCGCCGCCAAAACCATGCCGGAGTCCGAGCGTTCACCGGCCCTGACTGCCGCGCTGG
Source organism: Limisphaerales bacterium (assembly GCA_046703605.1). Lineage (GTDB taxonomy): Bacteria > Verrucomicrobiota > Verrucomicrobiia > Limisphaerales > UBA8199 > JAJYHY01. Next base: position 2,728 of record JBJKSV010000903.1, on the reverse strand, counting down.
ATTTCATGCGCCGGGGCGAGTTGGTCCCCGACGACACGGTACTCCAGATGGTGCGGGAGCGCGTCCAGTGTTTGCGCTGTCCCGGCGGCTTCCTCATGGACGGCTTTCCGCGCACTGTGGCGCAGGCTGAGGCATTTGAGGAACTGTTGGCCTCACAACAATTGAAGCTCGACGCGGTGGTCAACTACGAGTTGCCGTTGGAAAAAGTGGTGGCCCGCATCAGCGGACGGCGCGTTTGCTCCCAGTGCAAAGCCGTTTATCACGTCGAAACGCGGCCTCCGGAGAAACCCGGGGTATGCGACCAGTGCGGCGGCGAACTCTACCAGCGCGAGGATGACCGTCCGGAATCCGTCCGTGTGCGCATGGCCGCTTACGAAAAGAGCACCGCGCCCCTCGCCGATTACTACTGCGCCCGTGGCCTTCTCCTGTCCGTGTCAGCGGAGGGAACCCCGGAAGAGGTCTTTGGGCGGACATTAGCTTTGCTATGCAACGCTCGCTTGTAATGACGATCATCGGCCAGGACAGGGCCGGCCTTGTGGATTCGGTTGCCCGCCTGGTGGCGGAGCACGGCGGCAATTGGCAGGAGAGCCGGATGTCCCGGCTTGGCGGCCAGTTCGCGGGGATCCTGCGAATCGAGGTCCCCTCCGCCAATGAATCGGCATTGCTCGCTGGCCTGAAGGGACTCTCCTCGGAAGGGCTGACCGTCGTGGCACAAGCGGACTCTCCTCCCCCAAAACCGCCCACCGCGCGCTTGAACACCCTTGAAGTTGTCGGCCAGGACCGGCCAGGAATCGTGCGCCAGATCTTTCGAGACCTGGCGTCGTTCGGGGTGAATGTTGAAGAACTGCAGACTGAATGCGCCAGCGCCCCCATGTCCGGCGAGACATTGTTCAAGGCGCGCGCGCGACTGAGCATTCCGGCCGAGTGCGACATAGACCAACTGCGGCAAAGACTTGAGAAGATCGCGGCGGACCTCATTGTTGATGTTTCGTTAGGCATGGAGAATGAAACGGCGGAAGATTTGCGATTTTAGATTTGCGATTTGCGATTGATATGGGAATCGCCGCAACCGCGTCCCTGCGAGGCGCGCCCCACTCGCTCCCCACCGGCCCCCGGAAACGCCCGCCTGTGTCTGCTCAGGCCAAGCCGTCTGACTCATGCGATAGGAGCGCGGCCGCCCCCGTCCCCGACTCCAGAATCCCGCAGTCGCGGACGAGGGCATCGGCGCTCCCATCACCACCGGGGCACTCACGTCCGTTTTTATCCCTGCGAGACGCCGCATTCCGGCTTGGTGAGCGGCTCATTTTTGAAGGCGCCTCGTGGAGTTTCCGCCAGGGAGAACACTGGGGTGTTCTGGGGGCGAATGGCTCGGGGAAATCGCTGTTCGGGGACGCCCTTCGCGGCGCGCTGCCGCTTGTGCATGGCGAGATGCACTATCACTTTCGTCCTCCGGCCGGGCTGAGCAGCGAGGAGGCCATCGGTTATGTCTCCTTCGATCAGAGAAAGCGCGACTTGGGTGATGCGATTGTGCAATCACGCTGGACCAGCTTCGAGGAGGAAAGCAGCCTCGGGGTCCGGGATTACCTCTCCTATGACCGCGTTATGGAAATCAACCCTTACCAGGTAACCGACGGGGACGAGAGGGGTCGAAAGGAATTCGAGCGCCGGTTGCGCCGGGTTGTCCGCCTGCTGGAGATCGAGGCCTTTCTCGACCGGAGGCTCATCTCCCTTTCCAACGGAGAAATGCAGCGGGTTCAGTTGGCCGGGGCCTTGGCACACCCGCTCCGCCTGTTGATTCTGGATGAACCCTTCACCGGACTGGACCGCGCCAGCCGGGTTCAGCTCCGCGTGATGCTGGATAGACTCATGGAGACGCCTCTGCGCTTCCTGCTGATCTCAACTCATTTCGAGGACCTGCCCCATCACCTGACGCATCTCCTGGTTGTTGACCAGCGCCGCATCGTCTCGGCAGGCCCGCGTCAAACCATTCTGCGCCTGCCCATCGTCAAAAGGGTTTCCTTCAACCGCGCTCGTGCTGGACGACACCTTGTCCTGGACGATTCCACAGCGCGTTTCCCATCGCTGCCTCCCCGCAATTCTCCGCCTCGACCCCGCTCTGGCCGCCCCCGTCCGAAACCCACGGTTCTGGCGGAGTTTCGCAATCTTACGGTCCAATACGGCGACAAAATCATCTTGCGTGATGTGAACTGGACTATCGAGGAGGGCGAAAGCTGGGCCTTGCTGGGCCCCAATGGGTCGGGCAAGACAACTTTGCTCAGCGTGCTCCTGGGAGATAACCCGCAGGTGTACCGGAACGAGGTCGTTGTGTTTGGAAAGCGCCGGGGGCATGGGGAATCGATCTGGGACATCAAACGGCATCTCGGCTGGCTCGCTCCCGAACTCCAACTTCATTTCAATGACCAGATGACGTGTTTCGAGGCGGTCGCCTCCGGTTTCCACGACAGCGCCGGGTTGTTCCACCGCCCGACCTCGCCTCAGCGCCGGGCCGTACACCGGTGGCTGGCCCGGTTCCAACTCTCGGCCTGGGCCGCCACCCCGCTGTTTGGCCTCTCGGCCGGTCTGCGGCGCATGGTCCTCCTGGCCCGTGCCCTGGTCAAAGGGCCCAAGTTGCTTATCCTGGACGAGCCGTGCCAGGGTCTTGACCCCGCCCACTGCCGCCTGGTTCTGAACGCGGTCAACGGCTTGATTCGCGCCGGGAGCGTCACCG
>JBJKSV010000902.1:0-4654 GCA_046703605.1 Limisphaerales bacterium | reverse complement strand
TGCCCGCCGCCGGCACCCGTGGGAAAGCGATACGATTGAAACGCGGTCGCCCTGCCGCCAGGACCCGCTCCCGAACCGCTGCCAAATCCTTTCGCGCTCACGTCGATGGCCCCGCCGCTCCCAACCTCCACGTCGTTGCTGATAATCAGGGAGAGAGAGGGGGCGGGCTGAGCATTGGTTGTCGCCAATTGCGTGACGATTCCGCCTTTGAGAATGTCGAGCGCCGCAAAGCTATGGGGGCCGTCTAGTGTTAGCGTGCAGTTAGTGACGACAATCTCCTGGCCATCGAAGCCGGAGTCGTTGGCGCCGATGAATGTGTCGTTGGTGAAGGTGATGCCGCGGGCATTCAGGCTTATGCCGGCCAAGGCGGCAAGGGATAGAAACGGGCCAAATTTAACGTGCAACGATGTCATATTTTCCTCCGAGATCTCCGGTTGCGTCGCTGTGTATTTGGAAGAGAGCATTTCTAATGCCATAGGGTTTTTGAGGCGGAAACAAACTGCCAGTAAGAACCGCGCGCATAAAATGCGTGAAATTCACGCATTTTATGCGTGAGTTTCACGCATCGCACACACTGTAACCGCTACCTGATCGGCGCTGAGGAATGCTCATTTCGAAGAGAGAAGGAGCGGGTCATCGCGTCAGGCGTATGCGGTAGAACCGAGCCGGTGCAACCGCGTTGGTGTCAATGAGCGTTGCCGCCATGCCTTGGCCGGGCGTGGGCATGCCCAGCGTCCAAACGGCCTCCCCTAAGGCGCCGCACGACTCGAGACGGTAGCTGCCGCCGCGGGTTCCATCGCAGGAAACCTCAAAGCTGCCGTCATTGAACACCGGGCGCCAGGCGGGCACGAAGACCGCCGGCAGGCCGTCACCCAGAAGCGCGTAAGCGCTCTGGTTGGCGGCGCACAACCCCTGCACCCCTTCCAAACGGGCCGGCAGGTTCGTGACCGCGCCCGGCTCGCCCCAGAGAACAAGGGAGCCGTCACTCCGGAGCGCCATGCTGTAATTATCCGCCGCCGAAAGGGCAACGACGTTGCTCAAGCCCGGAGGGACCTCGATCTGGCCGTAAGAGTCCTGTCCCCACGCAACAACCGAGCCATCGTTCTTGAGGGCGAGGGTATGGTCGCCACCCGCGGAAATCGCCACTACGCCCAAGAGGCCGGTCGGCACATTGGTTTGCTCGAGAACGTTGTTGCCCCAGGCCACCACGGAGCCGTCGCCCCTGAGGGCGACACTGTGGCTGTAGCCCGCGGCGACAGCCACGACATCGTGCAAGTTCGCTGGGGGTTCCGTCTGGTGGAAGAAGTCCCCTCCCCAGGCCACCACCGTTCCGTCCGCCTTGAGGGCCAGGCAGTGTTGCGCGCCGCCGGCTACAGCAATCACGCGCGACAAACCCTGCGGCAACCTGGCTTCACCAGCCATGTTGTTGCCCCAGACCGCCACCGTCCCATCCGCACGGAGGGCCATGGCGAAGCCATCGCCCGCGCTGATGCCAACAACGTTTGTCAAGCCGGCGGGTATTCGCCCTATCGACGGATTTCCCCAGGCGGTGACCTGGCCGTCGGCCAGCAGCGCCAGCCCAATCGGGTAACTCCAATCCCGGACAGACACCGCGACGGCGTTGGTCAGAGCAGCCGGCATGAGTAGAAGTTCTCTTGCCGGGGTGCCCCACCAGGCAATCGGCAGCAGGTCCACGGTCACCGGCGCGCTGACCTGGACGCCGAAAGCATTGCTCACCACGACCGAGTATTCGCCGGCTCCGTCTGCTGAAACCGGGCTCACGTTCAAGCTGGCCATTGTGGCGCCTGGAATCGGCGTTCCGTCCTCTTGCCACTGGAACCACATCGGTAATGAACCTACAGCGGACGCATTAAGAACCAGCGTCCCGCCACGGAAAGTCTCCTGAGGTGAAGAAGGCACCGTAACAGAGGGCGGCGCATCAATGAGGGTAAGGACGGCGTCGGCGCTGGCCGTCTCGCCGAGTGTGTTCCGAACCACCACTCGGTAGCCACCGGCATCCAGCTGCTGGAATGAGGGCAGTGTGAGGGTCAAGTTAGTCGCGCCCGGGATTTCGGCGCCGTCGTGCAGCCACTGAAAGGCCAAGGGTCTCGTCCCTGAAGCGGTTATCGCCAGTGTCACCGCGTTGCCACTGAAGACGGACTGGCTAAGCGGTTGGGTCATTACACAGGGGAGCATTGCGCCGTAGGCCACGATGCAGACGCCGCCCACCGCCAGCAGCGAGACATTCGTCAGGCCGCTCGGCATGGTGTACCAGTTCGTGTCCCCCCATTCCACGACCGAGCCGTCTTTGAGGACCGCGTCGCTGCGCTCGCCGCCTGCCGCAATGAAGGCGACATTCGTCAGGACGGCGGGCACCGTGGCTTGGCCCTTGTCGTCGAGTCCCCAGGCCACCACCGTGCCGTCGGCGCGCAGCGCCAAGTCATGAACTTGGCCCGCCGCGATGCCGATGACATTGGTTGCCTCTGGCGGAACAGACATCGGCGGCCAGCCCCCGAGGTTCAGCACCTCGCCGTCCGCGTGCTGCACGAGAAGGTGTATGTCCCCCGCGGCGATCTTGACCAGGTTAGTGAAGTCCGGCGGCGGTGTCATGTCAACCCCTGAGTAACCCCACACCGCAAGGGTCCCGTTGGTCGTGATCGCCGCGCTAAAGTTCCCGCCACCCGCAATTGCTTTCGCCCGCAACCCCACCGGCACATCGCACTGGCCATACGTGTCGTCGCCCCAGGCCCGAACGGAACCGTCGGCCAGCAGGGCCAGACTGTGGTTGGCTCCCGCCGCCAACGCCGCCACTTTGCCCAGGTCTGACGGGACGTTGGTTTGCCCGTCTGTATTGTCTCCCCAGGCAATCACCTTGCCTTCCAGAGTGAGCAGCAGTGCATGCTGCCCCCCGGCTGCAAGTTGCGTTATGTTCGAAACGCCAGTCGGCAGCCGGGCAAGGCCGTAGTTGGTGGAGCCCCAGCCAATCAACTCATTCGCCGCTCCGGCCCTCAGGGCAGCCAACGGGAGTAGGATGTACAAGACCAGCCCAACCCATGAGGTGGCGTCTTCTCGACGCAACTGCCCTGCAACCCGGGCGCCCCCGTCCTGTGCCTCCAAATTACGGGCGCCGGCCATGCCGCCATCCTTCCCGGGCGCGTAGCGTAGAGCGTCTCGGGTGTTGACTCGGGCCGAGCGGGCGGCACGGTACGATCTGAAGGAGAGCGAAGGCGGACGCCATCTGATTCTCATAATGGCCGTCAGACTATAAGCTTGCGGCCAGTACGTCAACCTATAATTGCGTGGTCGCAGCGCCACAGCGCCACCGACCGCAAAGCATTGAGGAACGGACTGAGTCGAGGAGCGCGAGAAATTGGAAGAGAGTTCAAGGCGCTGGAGCCGAACTGATGTCCGGTTGGGTTACACGGAAGTTGCTCGCGGAGTTCAACGGACTGAAGTTGCTCGCGGAGGTCAACGAGCGGCACGGGAGAGAGTCAACCTAAGCTCCTCTGACCGCTCCGAAGCAGGCGTCTAGTGGCCCGCCCGCAATTTCGCGCCTTTCCGATCCTGCCGGGCTCGCCAGGCCAGCCACCCACAACTCGCAGCAATGCCCAGCCAGGCGCCGATTCTGAGCCAGGCGGCGATCTGCGTGTCGTATTGGAGCAGACTCCAGCGCGAAAGAATGGTGTGCCAATCGTGATCGCCCCCACCCACCAGGGGCAGTCGCATGGAGCGTGCATCGGCCAGATAACGCGCGATATTAAACCAGTTCTCGAAAAACCATATCGAGCAGCAGGCCACCCCGAGAGGCTGGCCCTTGCGCCAGAACGCCGCCGCCAGCACTGAGGGGAAGAACAATTGGCCGATGGTCCCGCCATACGGCTCCAAGCGGGAGCTGAACAGCCCCACAATCGGATGCCCCGCCTCGTGGAACAGAAGGTTCGCGTGGTCGAGCAGGAACACAAATCCCGGCTCCGACCTGCACAGGATGAGCAGGAAAACGCTCAGTCCGGCGGCGAAGGCAATCAGCTTCGCCGCCGTCACAGGCTCCCAGTCGCGATTTCTCATATCGAACCGAGAAGAAGCAGGAAATCTGCCAATCCGAGCCTCCGCGGACTCCAGAACCGGCTTTCCATGACGCCGAATGGCAGAGGCGGCCCAAATGCGCGTTTGAATATCGGCGCGACCTCGCCCGGTCCTTCTGCCTTTCGGGATCTCTTATGTCATGGGACGACCTCGGCTTTATCGGAGCGGATTATAATGCAAACCAACTACCCCTTCTCAACAGGCGGAAAGGAGCGCACTCGATTAGGGCGACCGCTGTTGAATTGCGTCAGACGCTCCCAGAGGATACTACCGCTTTCGTCGCAGAATTCGACAGTCAGTTCCCTGACGAACCGGTTTACAGCCCGGTCCCACGCAGGCTTGAACTTCGGCCGGTGTTTTGCCGATTGGTCCTCCATGAGCCGGACCATCTTTAGGTAGAAGTCCGTTGCGAATGTTCGCGGGTCAGCAATCGCTCCGCCGTGGGCTGAGGAGGAATCGCACACTCCGGCCGCAAACATTTTTTGTTCGGTTTGACTTCGCAGCGGGTCTTATCAGGCAAATAAGTGAGATGAAGAACAGCCGCCAATTGCTTGCGGAATACGCCTCGAGC
>JBJKSV010000901.1:0-9032 GCA_046703605.1 Limisphaerales bacterium | reverse complement strand
CGCCCTCCGGCCAAGTCCAACTACAGCGCCGGAATGGGGTTTTACTCCGCCGTCTGGCCTCTCATCAACAAGCCGCTTGCCGGCTTCCAGATTGGCCTGGCCGGAACCTGGATCACCCCTGACAATTCCGATGACAAGGACACGCCTCTGGCGCCGCCGGGAACCCTCGCACGGAGTTGGCCAGAGCGCGGCCCAACTTGGGCCAGCGTGTTTCAAACGCTTGAGGGCGGACTCGGCTATTGGGCGGGGAACCATTTCCGTTACGGTCCGCCGAAGTTCAGCATGAACGGCACGCCGCAGTGTTATGATTACGAAATCGGTTCGCCCGGATGGTCGTTCTTCTATAGTGACAAGGCTCTCCCGGACGACCGCCTGGGGATCGCCCAACTCAGCAATCGCCTGCTCATCCCGCCCGACGGTTTGCCTTTTGCGGACCACCCAAACGGTCAGTTCCTCGGGTATGCCTACATGGCCTTGCCTTTTACCGACCCTACCCCCGGCGAACCACCCACCGGCGACCAAAGCTGGACCTGTTTCCTCAACGCCGCCAACTTCAAAGGCCCGATCGCGTTTTACATTCCGGAAACGTGGAGCAAGATCGGCGCGCTCTTTCACTACCCATTCGACTATGGACGCGGCCTTGACGCGCGCCCCGGTGATATGGGCAGTGGGGCCATGGAGATCAACACCGTGCCCGGCTTTGAGGCCAGAGATGCGCACGGCGTCCTCTACTCCAAGATCCCGGAATTGCGCTTCCCTGTTGATGCCCGGGGAAGGGCGCTGTTGGTTGAGGACGTGACTTATTACTCAAAAGCCGCCCTTTACGACAGCTTCAAGGCTTGGCGGGAGGGCGGTGCGCCGTGTTCCGGACGATTCGCCAAAAAAGGCGCATGGCAGGCGACGCTTTCCACCCATACTCCCAGGTTCGATCAGACGGGCATGAAACTGTCCGGGATTGCGAGCGTCTTCAACACCAAGGTCTTCGAGGACAATGTGTGGGGCCTGCAATGGGCGAACACCCGCCTGAGCGGCACGGGAATTTTCCCGCAGTATTACAGACAGGAAGACGGCGAGCGCGTGGCGGTGGCGGCATCGGATGTTCCTCGAGAGACACATTTGCTTCAGCAGGAGTTCAAGCTAGCCAAGCCAGGCAAACCTTACATCTCTCCCACGTCCGCCGCCTGGAGCCATCCCGGCCCCACAGCCGGGCCTTTCACTACGCGGCTCACCGATGGTTCCGTGGTCACCTACGCCTGGTATCGTTTCATCGATCAACCGGCCTTTCAGCAATACCATTGGAGCGAGGCAAAGAGGTCGGCCTTGCAGAGGCTGGTCGAGAAGATCCAGTCAACGTGGCCAATTGACCGCAACTACATGGCGCCTCCTAGTCGCGGCAGGCTCGTAAGGCTCGACCCGGCCCTGCTCGTAACACCGCCCAAAGGCCTGGAGGTTGGCTATGTCCCGATCGTCATCGGCCAGTCTGCGGCCCCGCCTCTTACTCTCGAACGCGACGGCAGTTGGCTGGTGATCCATGGCGCGCAGCTTCCCGGCGGTGAGATCCGCGTCACTTATTTGGAGGCCTACTGCCGCTCCCATTCTGCGGATGCGGACTGGGTCAAGCACACCGTTATTCCTTACAGGAGCCAACTGATCTCCCTGAGCGCTGACAAAACCGTGCTGCGCCTGCGCGACACTCTGGCCGACGGCCTGGTCGTCGAGCACACAATTACGGCGGGCAAAGACGAGGTGGATTTCCAGGTGGTTGCCCACAACCCGACGACGCATCGCTCGGAGGCCAATTGGGCGCAGCCTTGCATTCGTGTGGGGGCCTTTACCGGATTCAGTCCAGACCTCGGCCAGGGCGACATCAATGATTACCTGTCCAAATGCTTCATCTTCCTCGATGGCCAGCTCACGCGCATGCCTACGCCGGATTGGGCTACGCAGGCCCGCTATACCCCCGGCCAAGTCTGGGCCGCGCCTGGCGTGCCGCTTACGGACGTGAACCCGCGTCCCTTGAGCAAGCTGACGCCCAGCAACGGCTTGATTGGCTGCTTCAGCGCGGACGACAAGCTCATCCTTGCTACCGCTTGGCAGCCGTACCAGGAGCTCTTCCAGGGCATCGCCCGCTGCCTGCATTCGGACTTCAGGTTGGGCGGGTTGGAGCCCGGCCAAACCCTCCGCATTCACGGGAAGATCTACATCGTGCCGAACAATGTTCCCGCCTTGCTCCGGCGCTACGCCAGAGATTTTTCCCGCAAAACCGCCACCGCGCGATAGAGTCCCTGATGCCCACGCTATGGGGAGATGGGGTTGCGGGCTGGGGATTGCCTGCCACTGTCCGCGGGGTTCAGGTACTTGATATTCGGACCAGGGGGAAGGTACGGAGGACCGGTGCTGATGCCGCGGGGCATCAATGAGCCACAATCCACAGGATTGACACTGCTGCCGAAGCTGATAGGACCGCTGGAAGTGCCTGTCACGGTCTTTTGCCCAAGCACCTGTGCGGCGGACAGGAGGCTGCCTCCAGCAGCGGCGAGCGAACTGTCAATCGACGGCTTCAAGGCCGGGATGGCCTCCGCAACGGCCTTGAGGACCTCTTTGTTGGAGCCTGGCACAGCCCTGGACACGCTCGAGGCGATATTCCGGTAGTCGCTGGGCACCGCCTTGCAGACGGCTATTACGATTTTGGAGAGCTCGCCGGGGGCTGCGACCGCCGCCGCGCGGGCAATGGCGCTCGCCAGGTCCGGCTGCATGAGCGCGGCAGTCCCGGCAGCGACCGGTGCCACGTGTGGAACGGCGCGTGCTATGGCGGCCAGAATCGCGGGCGCGGCGGCAGGATTGAGCGCAACGGCCGCCCTTACGATATCTTTTGTGGCAGCGGTCTGGGTCGGTTGCGCCGCATGTTTGACCAAGGCCGCAGTTTTGGCGGGCAGTTCCGCCGGGGGGACTGCCGCCAGGGTAAGCGTGAATGGATTGGCCTTAGGCGAGTCTTCCGCGAATGAACTGAAACCACTCAGCCATGCTATACTCAGAGCGAGGATAAGGATACGTTTCATAAAGTTATGTTTCTGGCTCCACAGCGGGCAGCCCAAGGGCACAACAAAAAGGCCCGTCTCATTCACGAGACAGGCCCTCAAAGCTCAGATCTTGGTTGCGCTATGGAGAGGCGTAATTGCGTCCCCCTGAAACCTGTCTGCCGATATCAGCGGAATTGAGTTGGCTGATGTTCTGTCCGGGAGGGAGGTAAGGAGCGCCGGTGCCGATTCCGCGGGGCATCGAGTAGCCATAGCCCAGAGGATTGACGCTGCTTGCGTATCCGATCGGAGTGCCGACGGCGCCCGTGATGGGCGGTTGGCCCAGGGCAAGACCGGCCGGAGGCAGTCCGCTTTCACTGGCGGCCAGCGAGCTATCAATCGAGGGCTTCAAGGCCGGAATGGCTTCTGCGACGGCTTTCAGGACCTCTTTGTTGGAGCCTGGCACAGCCCTGGACACGCTCGAGGCGATATTCCGGTAGTCGCTGGGCACTGCCTTGCAGACAGCTAACACAATCTTGGACAGCTCGGTGGGGGCTGCGACCGCCGCCGCGCGGGCAATGGCGCTCGCCAGGTCCGGCTGCATGAGCGCGGCAGTCCCGGCAGCAACCGAAGCCATGTGCGGAACGGCGCGGGCTATGGCCGCAACAATCGCGGGCGCTGCAGCGGGATTCAGCGCAACGGCCGCTCTCACCACATCTTTTGTGGTAGCGGTCTGTATCGGCTGCGCGGCGTGCTTGACCAGATCGGCGGTTTTGGCGGGCAGTTCCGGTGCAGGGACTGCCGCCAGGGTCTGGGTGAATGGATTAGCTTTGGGTGAGTCTTTCGCGAATGAATTGAAAGCACTCAGGCACGCTACACTCAGAGCGAAGATGACAATACGTTTCATAAAGTTGTGTTTCTGACCTAAGCTTTTTTTCTTTCTTCTGCGTTTTTATCAATTGGCGCGAACCGCGTCAACACCTTTTTTTGCTATTTTTCACCAATCCTGCCCCTTCCCCGACCGTCGCACAAAAAGCTTGCTTCTTCGGCCCGCCGTGCTTCAATCACCCAGCTATGACCCGCAGACTCGCCTAATTTGCCAAAAAACCATTGCCTCGTCAACAGCTATTTACCTAAAAATGAAGAAAAACATGGCCTGCCTCATTCCGCGCTTCACCCCGCCTCTTCTGGCACTCCTGCTTGGCGTTGGCCTGCCTCTGTCTGGACGCGCCGGCTCGGCCGCAAAGGTCTGGGAGCAGGTTCTCACTCTGCCGACCTACAAAGTGGCGCCGCCTGACCCCGACCCGAGGTTCTATAACGGGCGAACTTACCAGGGAGCCAAGGCAACTTTTTATCCCTACCCGGTCTCGGACCAGATGACCGAGATTCGCCAGAATGAACCCTATACTGCCGTTTTTCTGGAAAACGATTTCATCCGCATTTCCGTGCTACCGCAGCTTGGGGGCCGGATTTTCAGCGCCCTGGACAAGAGTGACGACTACAACCTTTTTTACCGGCAGCATGTGATCAAGCCGGCTTTAATCGGCATGCTGGGGGCCTGGATCTCGGGCGGGGTGGAATGGAACGTCCCGCACCACCACCGGGCCAGCAGTTTCATGCCGGTGGACTACACAATTCAGACTAACGCCGACGGCGGCAAGACTGTTTGGGTGGGCGAAACCGAGCTCAGACACCGCACCAAATGGATCGTGGGTCTGACCCTTCGTCCGAACCGCTCCTATATCGAGATGACGATGAAGTTGTTTAATCGGACGCCGGAGGCGCAATCCTTCCTTTTTTGGATCAACGCCGCCGTCCACGCCAATAAGAACTACCAGGTCATCTTCCCTCCGTCAGTCGAGTGGGCAGCCCAACATGCCAAGCCGCAGTTTGCCGGCTGGCCCATTGCGCACGAGGTCTATGGCGGCACGGATTACACTCCCGGTGTGGATGTGAGTTGGTGGAAGAATAATCCCTCGCCCGTCTCCTTTTTTGCCTGGGATTGTCAGGAGGATTTCTTTGGCGGTTACGACTACGGCAAACAGGCCGGGGTCGTCCAGATTTCGAATCATCACGTGTCTCCGGGCAAGAAGTTCTTTGAGTGGGGCAACGGGCCGGAGGGCGAGATGTGGACGAAGATTCTGAGCGATTCGGACGGGCCTTACCTGGAACTGATGGCCGGCTCTTATTCCGATAACCAGCCTGATTACAGTTGGTATGGGCCAGGCGAGGTCAAGGTATTCAAACATTACTGGTATCCCATTCGGGAACTGGGCGGTGTCAAGAACGCCAATACCGAAGGCGCGGTAAATCTGGACGTGAGCAATGGCATGGCGCGGGTGGCCTTTAACACCACGGCGGTTCATCCAAAGGCACGCGTTCTGCTTCGAGCCGGGACGCGTCGAGTTCTGGACGAGGCCGTATCGATTAGCCCGGAAGAGCCCTTTGTAGCAACGGTGGCCTTGCCGCAGGGCGTGCGATACTCGGACCTGGAGGCCAGCTTGCTCGATGAAACCGGCAAAAGCCTCGTTTCATTCCGGCCAGCACCACGGGCGAATTCGCCTATGCCCACGCCTGTCCAGCGCCCCGTTGCGCCCAAGGACATCGTCTCCAACGAGGAGCTATACCTGACTGGGCTGCGCATCGAGCAGCTTTACAGCCCCTCTTTTGACCCGGTGGCGTATTACAAGGAGGCGTTGCGGCGAGACGCTGGCGATTATCGTGCAAACACCGCACTGGGCAGCCTTTACTGCCGGGAAGGACGATTCGAGCAGGCCGAGCCCTTCCTCCGCGCCGCCGTCAAAAGGGCGACCGAAAACTACATCCACCCCAAGGACTGCGAGGCACTTTATTACCTGGGCGTGGCGCTGCGCGAGCAGGGCAAGAGAAAAGCCGCCTGGGATGCATTCTACCGCGCAATCTGGAGCCATGCATGGCAGGAGGCCGGTTATTATCAACTGGCCGAACTGGCCAGCCTCCGTGGTGATTACAGCCAGGCGCTTAGTCTGGTCGAGCAATCGCTTCAACACGGGGCGCTGAACACCAAGGCCCTGGAACTAAAGACCAGCCTGCTGCGCAGAACTGGACGGCTTGAGATGGCCGAGCGGCTGACCCGCAGGATTCTTAGAATCGATCCCCTGGACGCCCGCGCCCTTTTCGAACAGAGCCTTGTTCTTGCGCTCGAAGGAGAGAAATCACAAACCGCCCGCGCCAAGATGCTGACCTTGATGCGCGGCGAAGTGCATTCCTATTTGGAGATGGCGATCGATTACGCCAACTCCGGCCTCTTCGATGAAGCCATCCAACTTCTCAACACCTTCATCCAGCAGGCTCCTGACAAGAACCGAATCGACCCCCAGGTGTTTTATTTCCTCGGTTACTTCCATGATCAGCGGCACCAGCCTGCCGAAGCCATGGAGGACTTCAAGACCGCAGCCAAAATGCCGCCCGACTTTTGCTTCCCCTTCCAGTTCGAAGCGGAGCCGATCTTGCGCCACGCGCTCAAACGGAACCCGTCCGACGCCCGCGCCTGGTACTACTTGGGCAACCTCCTGTTCGATAATCAACCTTCCAAAGCCCTGGGCGCTTGGGAGCAGGCCGTTCGGCTGGATGACCAGTTCGCCTTGGCGCAGCGGAACTTGGGACTTGCAAAGGCCCGGGTGCAAAAGGACGTGGCTGGCGGGATAGAGTGCCTGGAAAAGGCCGTTGCTCTAGCCCCGGACGACCCCAGGCTTTATTACGAGCTGGATGTGCTCTACGAATCCGACGGCGCTCCGGTCCAACGGCGGCTTGAGACGCTGAATCGACGGCCCGAGGTTGTGGCCAAACGCGATGATGCCCTGACGCGCCGCGTAATGGTACTGACCGCCGCAGGGCATCCGGAGGGGGCGTTGCGTATCCTGAGAAGCCACCATTTCCATAATTGGGAGGGGAGCAGCAGCCTCCATGGGCTTTACATGGATGCGTGCGTGCAAAGCGGGCTGGCGAAGCTCCGGGCCGAGGAACCTGCCGCAGCCCTGGCGAATTTCCAGCTCGCCACCGAATACCCGGCCAACCAGGAGGTAGGCAGGCCCCGGCGCGAAGCGCGTTTGGCCGAAATCCAGTATTGGATTGGGGTGGCGGAAGAACGGCTCGGACAAAAGGCTGAGGCGGAAGCGGCGTTTAGGTCAGCGTCCGGGGCGAGCGGATACGGAGACACCGAGGGGCAGTATTACAGGGGTCTGGCGATGCAGAGGCTGGGCGAAAATTCGGATGCCAAACGAATCTTCGAGCGCCTGGAGAGGCAAGGACTTGAGGAACTCGGCAAGGGCGCTTCGGAGCCAGTGGATTACTTTGCCAAGTTTGGACAGAGGCGTGTCGAACGGCTTCAGAAGGCGGAGGCGCATTTTCTGGCGGGATTGGGCTGCTTGGGGCTTGGGCAGAAGGAGGCCGCGAGGGAGCAATTTCACAAGACGCTGGAACTGAATCCTGCACACCTGGGCGCCTTGACTTGGAACTCGCTTTGAACGAAAGCCGCTTTATTGAGTCAGAATATATGGGTTGAGTTGGTAAAAGTGGTTGTTTGTTGACTTCGCTCCGAACGGTGCGAAGGTAGTTGGTCAGCACTGCTGGAGACGGCGCGCTCATTGGAGTGCGCCGTTTCTGTTTTCAGTGACATCCCCTCCCCCATCCTCCATCCACCAACGTCCTTGGGCGTCGGTAACCCACCTTCGCGGATACGGGATTTCCCTGGCGCAGCCGTCCGCATCCGCGAGCCTGGCCCCTGTGGGAGACGAGGTAACGAGTCTCTGGTCGGCACCCAGGATACGCGAAGGGCCGGGATCAGAGACTCGTCACCTCGTCTCCTACAATACAGGACAGCGCTCGTCTCGAATCCCCGAACCTGGGGTAGGGCAAAGGCGTCCTCGGAAGCAGCAAATCGCCCCAAGGCGGCCTCTGTTCCCTCCAAATAGGTTTTCCATTGGGGCAACCCGGGATGTTGATTGTTGGCGCGAGGAATGCCGCGCAAGGGTAGAAGCAAGTCTCAAATCAAGGAGGATCTGTATATGAGCAGGTATGAGAAGAGGTTAGGATGTATTGGCTTAGCGGGGATGTTGGTGCTCCTTACCGGAATGGCGCAGGGCCAATCCCAGCGACCGGCGCCACCAATGCGACTTCGAGTCGTCACTCCCAACGAGGGACTCACGCGGCCCGCGGCAACGGGCCAAATGCCCGTTAATCCAAACCATCTCGGATTGCTGGCCCATGCGAGCGCCTTGATTGGCCAGGAGGTGCAAGACGCAAATGGACACTCCGTAGGGAAGCTGCGCGACCTCGTCTTGGACTTGAAGCACAACGCGGTGCTCGGCGCCCTTGTCTCCGCGGACGACTCGCTCTCACTCGTGCCGGCCGAATGCTTTTCTCCCGCCAGCGATCAGCGCATCCAATTGGATAAAACAAAGGCGGAAGTCTTGGCCGAGCCTCGGGTTGCGATCGGAACGCCGGTTTCCGGGCTGACCGCGAACGCGATGGAAACCGCCTTCAGTCAAGCGGACCTGAACCTCCCGCCCTGGGCGGCAAATGGTCAGGCCAGATTCCAATCGGCCAAGGCGCTCCTTGGACAACAGGTGCTCGGCCCGTCCGGACAACCCCTGGGGACGGTGCAAGACATCATCCTCGACGTCGGGTTTGGCAAGGCGGATTATGTGGTCGTCAGGCCCGCCGCGGAGCTAAATGGAAGACCGCTGCTGACGCCGGTTCCTGCGCAGGCGCTTGCCCGAACCGCTGGGGCCCATAGCTTGAGGTTCAAAGGCGAGGAAAACCTGTTTCTTTCAGGCCCGCATTTCCAGAGCCAGTTCTGGACGGATCTGGCAACGCCCGCGTTTGCCGCCTCGGTCTATCGGCATTACGGCTTGTTGGCCGCTGGCGCTGTCCGGCGCCCCGCACCAACGGGGCGCTCAGAGCAGGCAATCGAGTGGGCCTTCTTAAGCGAGTTGGTCGATCACGCCGGCATCGCCGCCGCCCACGCGCATAACC
>JBJKSV010000900.1:0-4550 GCA_046703605.1 Limisphaerales bacterium | reverse complement strand
TCCAGCGGAGATGGCAGGGCTATCACAAGGTCCTGGCGTTCGCCTGCCGCCAAATGGAGCGAAACGGTGGCATGGAGGCGCGCTTGAATCGGCCCGGACCGGTGGTCGTTGGCGACAGCAGATTGGGTGAAGGTCACCGTAAGATTCGAACCGACGATGCTCAAAAAGCAGCGATGGGAGATGCTGTCCACGAACAGCGTGGTCGAACCGGCTTTGATGGACCCGATCCCGATTTGATGGCCAGAGGCGAACTCGCGCGCCTGGCGCAAGCCGAAGCGCACTTGGCGCGCTGCACTGCCGAGGCTGGCCACGGACACCTTTTGCAGCAGCACCATGTCAATGTCGCCCCGGCGCTCCGCCGGCGGGCCGTGCAATGGATAAGCGAACTGCTCGATTTCGAAGCGGACGCCATCCCGCTCGAAGGCCGTGACGATCACGGGCAAGCCGTCGTTCAGCCGCTGGCCCATCCACGTGGCGCTGCCGAGATCGAACCCGAGTGTGAAGTGATCCGGGTTGCCGAGGTCATTGCGAACTCCAGCGTCTCGGTCGATGCCGAATTTGGGAATGGCGCTGTCCCAGGTGACACACGCCACGTGGCCCGGCGGCGGGGCATGAGGATTGCGATAGCTGGGGTTGCCCATGTCCGGCCATTTGGAGGCGAATTGGGCGTATGTGGCCTCGGGTTCGTGATGAACCCGATCGAGCACGCGTTGGCCTTTAAGCGGCGCAAGGGCGCGCCGGTGAGCGTCGAATGTCAATGGCGGATCGCCGGCACTGAGGAACACGTCGGCCGAGGGCACCCAGATCGCCTCACTTTCCAGCAACTGGTCCGCCGAGACAGAGAAACCGCGCGTGCCGGCCTTGTTCATCTGAATGGTCAGCCGGGGCGGAGCGACCCGGAAACCGGGGTCTTGCATCAGACGGCGGGCGGTATCGGGGTCGCTGTCCTGGATGAGTTTGGCCCAAAGAGATTGGGCATGGCGCCGCGCGAAATGCGTCGAGCTTGGAAAAGTGAGGTCGAATTCAGCGCCATCAACGTCGCCTCCGCCCGCCTGGGTTCGCCACGCACCTTGTTTTAAGCCTTCTCCCGGCTCCAACCCAACGCCCTTCACGTGCGTGACACCGAGGCCACCGCCCCCGGGCCGGATCTTCATGTAAAAACGCGTGCCGGCCGGCGAGCGGTGACCCCAGGAGGCATGCACTTTGAATTCGCCTTTTTGGGCCCAAGCCACGCCGTAGGACGGCAGCTCAAACCGCAGGGGGTTGGCATCCAGTTCCGCGGCGCCGCCAGTCCGAAGTGTATCGAGCCGGTTCGAGACGGCGTTGAGCCGGACAAGCCGAAACTGGCCGGCCTGGTTCGCGGGAAAGCGCAACAACACTTCGGCCTTCGAGCCATGGCCTCGCAAGGGGAAATTCCAGCAGACCACATGGATGGCGCCGCCGTTGCGCACCGCCAGCGCACGAACGCTATTGGTGGTGCCCGACACCGGAAGTTCTTGCCCTTGAAGATGGGCGAGCATCTGGAAGGCGTAATAGGCCGGGCGGCGGCGTCCTTGTTTGTCGAAGAGGCCGCTGTTTTGAATCTGAACGTTCCACCAGTCAGACATGAATTTGTACCCGGATGGGGACATCCAGGCAAAGTCTTCCGGCGCGACGAAGTGATCGCGAATGTGATAGTAGCAGGACCGGCTCAGGCCCTCGGCGAGAAACTCGGAAGTCGTCTGGAGCACAAACGCGGCCTGGAATCCCGGCGTGGGTTCGTTGCCCAACAGCCCGATATTCCACTCGTCGATGATCGTCTCGGTCGAAGCCAGGCGCGGAAAGCGGGCCAGTTTCCGCTTTGTGGCGCGAATGCCCGCGGCGATGCCCCGAGGATCGTTGCCGTAGGTGTGCCAGGAAAAGAAGTCGAGCGGGGCGCCACCGGTGCCGCAAAACTCGATGAGCGCGTCGGCAATGGGGCTGGAGCGATTGGCCAGAGCCGGCCCGCCGACTTTCACCGCCGGGTCGGCGCGGAGAATGGCGCTGGCTGTGTGCGCGTAGTAGTTCGTGTAATCGCGTGGTTTGAAACGGTAAGGGCAGCCGCCGCTCTCGCCGATATCCACCTCATTGCCGACTTCCCAATACTGGATGCCGTAGTGTTTTTCCACGTTGCAGTGGCGCACCATCGCTTCGATAAGCCGGTCCCATTCGGCGTAGTCGGTGGGGTTGACAATGTCTTGGTTGACTTGCGGGTAGAGCACAGGCGGCTTGAAGCAAAGGCAAAGCAGCGGCTTGGCGCCGGTGGCCAGAATATTCTCGATGCTGCGGTCGAGGGTGTCCCAATGGTATCGACCGTGAGCGGGATAGAGGTTGAAATACTCCTGGACAAACAGGCGGATGATCTGAGGCCGGAGCACGGCGACCTCTTCCACGTGCTGGTCGAACATCGGTTCATGGGACAACCCGCCCTGGCCGAGGGCATAGCGGGTCATGTCGATGGTCTTGCCGGGATGGGCGGTGTCAATGAACAGTTCGACCGGCGCTGCCTGAGCCGTGCTTGAAAGCAGCAGCCCGCTGAGGAACGTGAGCGTGAAGGTCCGGAAAAGCTGTTGGGAAATATTCATGGTGCCGGCATCTCGTTGAGGTTAAAAGAGGTGCGCCATGCCGCCGGATTCACGCCGCAGCGGGTGAGGTCGGCCCTCAGGCGAGGACCGAAATCCAGTTCGGGCCTGAAGAAGTGCGTGTGAACATCGACAATCATCGCAGGCGGCCCTATTCGTGTTCGAGGTCAGTCCACACGGCCCAATAGATCGGCCCGGTGGTATGGCCGAAGTACTTATTGACAATGCCGCCCATGAAGCAGTCCTCAATAGGCGCCTCCAGAGCCAGGCCCTGCACCTGGCCGGCCTCAAACTCCCTGAGATTGCCGCCGATGTGCGGCACCCGCCTATCCGCCGCCTCGCTCCGCGGCTTGAAGGGGTCGTATTGGCCAACATAAATGATGTTCGATTTCAGCTTGCCGCGCTGGACCTTGAGCACCTGGTACTTGAGGACGGTTGCGTAATCGTAGAGATCACGTTTGAAGATCGCGCCTTCTGGGATTTCCAGGAGCTTGGCCGTGACCTCGATGGTTCCGTTGGTGGCCAGGTGCGGATCGGTCGTGGCCGCTGCGGATGGATTCGCCTTCGGGCCGCAGCCGGCCACCACGAAGATAGAAAATACAAAAGCCAGCCAGAGTCGCGTCATTGGCTCGATGCTCCTGGTTGAGACGTTTTGCCGCGCATCAAGATGTCCGCGCTGGTCCAATGGGGTTCCCAGCCGGGACCGAGGTCGAGACGTACTGGAGGGCTGAACTTCAGGCTCAAGGTGGAGTCGCCGTCAGGCCCAATGGCCGGCCAGCGGATGAGCGCCATTTGGGTGCTGATGACTCTGCCCAAATCCTCAATACTGCGGGTGAAGAGCACGTACTTGCCGTCCGGTGAGGCACAGGCGCCGTAGATATGATGCCCGGCCTCGGCATAGATGCGACGGCGTTGGCGGCCATCGAGGGACGCGGTCCACAGCTCCGCGAACCCGCCTTTCTCCGGGATAATGCCGCGGGCATAGACGACATGGAGGGAGTCGGGACACCAATCGGGCGTGCAGTTGTAGCGGTCCGTTTCACTGACCGCGCGCAGCTCACCGGTCGTCGCGTTGAGCACGCCAATGTTCCAGTACGGACCGAGGCCGTTGGCGGTCCCCACGAACCACTTGCCGTCAGGCGACCAGATCAACTGCTGGACGATGCCATGGCGGGGGATTTGGCGAACGACTGCGCGTGTGGCCAGATCCACGACTTCAATACCTCCGCGAGTGAGGCACGCAATCTGCCGGCTGTCAGGCCCCCAGGAGGCCCAGGGATAGCCCTTGCCGTACACTTGAGGGTCTGTTCCGTCGGCGTTCGCGATAATGAGATCAAAGGTCCCGTACGTGTTATTGTCCACCGCTTCCGATGCTGGTATGCGGTAATAAAGGAGTCGCTTTCCATCGGGCGAGAAGCGAGCACCCGCCTCATTGAACTCGGGCGACTCAGTGATACGCCGGCGGTCGGAGCCATCGGGACGCATGAGGAAGAGATTCCAGTTATGCGTCTGGATTTTGGCGCTGAAGACCAGCCAACCGTCGTTGCGCACTGCCGAGGCCAAATGCTCAACCGCCCGTGGCGGCGAGACTGACGCGGAAGGCGGGTTCCCGCCGGCCAATGTACACCAAACCGAGCCAGCCATGAGGCTGCCTGCAACCAGAAGAATACGCGCTTTCAATAATCGTTGCACACAAAAGTCCAATCTTTGCCGTGTTGAAAGTCGGGCTTGTCGGGAGTGGCCTGGTAATAGCCGCCATGAGAATCTACAAAGAGCACATTACCATAGCCAAGACTTTTCCTGTCATGCGAATACATGTACTGGAACACCTTCCTGCCCCACCTGGGGTATTCGAAGTAACAATTGAAGGCTCGGTCGACCTGGACCTGCTGGCCTCTGTTTCGAGTTGAGGATGCGCCTGGGGACGAAGGATTACTACACGTGCTGCGC
>JBJKSV010000899.1:0-12678 GCA_046703605.1 Limisphaerales bacterium | reverse complement strand
AGCTTCTGCTGCGCAGCCAGGGCGTGGCCACCAGCGCGGAGATGGCCGAAATGGCCTACACGGTCGATTACTACGTCCACGTGGACACGCAGGAGCAGGCGCTGGCGCTCATCACGCACATGCCCTTCAACGGAAACACCATCGACACGAAGGAGGTCGCGGATTACGCCGGGCCGGCCATCGAGCAATCCATCAACCAGATCGTGCAGGTCACCAAGATGGAGCGCATCAATGAGAAAATTCAGCAGATCCGCGAGGCGGTGAAGACGCATCTCACCGAATTCCTCTCGGCCTACGGCATCCTGCTCAACGACCTCAAGGTGCTGATCGTTCCGCGCGATGAGCGGATGCGGGAATTGCTTTCGCTTCAGGCGCTGGGGCTTTCTCCCGAACAGGCCATCCGCTACTACCTGGCGCTGCGGATGGCGGAGAAGGGTCTGGTCTCCGCGCCCAATGCCGCCGCTGGGGCGCCTTTCCATATCGGCGGGCAACCGGCCGGTTTCTACCAACTCGACCGCGACACGGGGCTGGGTCCGGCACCGGCGCTGGAAGCTCCGGGCGTCGATGGCGAAGAGGCGGAGGCTCGCTGAGCGGCCATGACCGACTTCTACGCCGCGGCGCCCCTGGAGCAGATTGCGATCAATCTCTTTCACGGCTGGGGCTACAACTTTTATCGCAGGGAGAATCAACTCCGGGCCGATGACCTGCTTATCCGCGGCAAGGTGGGGGCGCTCCTGGGCATGGCTCGAAAGAGCCTCGAAGCGGCGCAGTCTGAATACCGGCGGGAGTATTTGCCGGAGCCAACGCGGGAGCATCCCGATTTTGACCCGAAGGCGTTGGCCGCTGCGCAGGCCATCGAGAGGCTCTCCCGCGAGATCGGCAACCTCGTTGGTCTTATTTCGGCTCAGCCGGTGCCGGAAAACGACCGCATGACCCAGCGCTACCGGCGGGAGGCAACAACGCTGCAGCGGCTCTTGGAAGCAGACAAGCGCCTGGCCGGGCAAGCTGAGCTGCTTCGCACGACAGTGGAGCACAAAGACGGACTCTGGCTGGTGGCCAACCAATCGACTGTTCGCGATGGGATTGCCGCAATAGCCGATTCGCTGCGACAGCGGGAAGCACTCCTGTTCCCTCCTTGAATCCACCCACGTCTTGCTGTGGAATGTCGGCGCCGCTGAGAGGAGAAAGGAGCCCCACCGGAAGCGAGGCAGCCAGTGAACGGCATGCTCGCCACAACCGGTGGGTTGAAAGGTCCCGGCGACCACGAACAGCCCCATAAACAGCACCAGGATCGGCCAGTCCACCAAGCCCAGCAAATCCTCCGTGCGAGGCTTGGGGCTGGCCAGGCGAATGGCCGTCGCGGCGGTCCTCCCTGATCTCCGGCGGAACTCCGCATCGCCGCCTGTCGGCTTTTCTCGCCAAAGGGCGCATTGAGTCATGGCAGGGCGAACCCGGCCGCTTGAGCAGCCGGCGCTCCCCAGGCCAATGGGCGATGCGTCGCCCAGGACAGAACACCAGAAACCCGCCTCCAGGCTCAACCAACGGAGGCACAAGACAAAAGACAAGCATGAAAACACTCAAAACAACGCAGAGCCCATTCGGCTCTAAACCCAACTCCACGAAAGCCCGCCTTGGTTTGCCGGCCTGGGCTATAATGCTGGGAGTTACACTGGCGGCTGGAGCTTTTATTGTCCCCAGCAGCCGCGCGCAGAGTGCCAACGGTCAGGGGGCGACCGCCCTTCCGCCGCAATCGCATGCGTTCGGGAAAACCGCGGGGGAGTGGTTCCAGGACGTATTCGTCGGCACCTATATTATCCAAGGAAAAACCCACATACCTGGGCAGATTCAAGATGAAGAGGTTACCGCCACCGGCTCAGAAACCTTTCAGGACCCGCTGATCCTACGAATCTCCGGCAAGGTCAACCGCAAGGCCGGAGAGGCGTATCTGTTCAGCCCAGCCGGGAACGCGGCTACAACCTCCTACCCGTACATTGCGCCGGATAGCTACTGGGGATTTGGAAGCTACATCACGACTGAGGTCGCCCTCGACGGCAAAACCGTAGTGTCGGCGGAAGACTGCGCGGACTATTACGTTCCGCCTCAGTATTTCGACCCACCTTTGGCCGACGGAACGTACGCAGTACAGGGCTTCTTTTTCCGCTTTCCCCCGCTCTCGGTCGGGGTCCATACGCTGGTCATGCATAACGTGTTTGCACTGCCTCCCAACAGCGTCGGCACCGGTCCGGAGGGTCTCGGCGCAGACGTAGTTGAGACGCTAACGGTTACTGTCGCGCCGTGACGCGCAAGCGGCTTGCCGACCGCTCCTGGTGCGGGCGCCGTCGCCAATGACCACGGCAACAAGATGCCGGCCGCCCTTGAAAGGGGGCAGTTTTTTCGGGATGAACCGCCCGTCCGACCTTGTCGGACGGGCGGCGTCTTAGCCCGGGGCGACCGCCAGCAGCGAAGCCATCGCAATTCAGATCGGTCCACGCGACCATCAACATCAACCTCGCAAATTGTCGTAACAACCTGCGGCCGCAGCGAGGATGTCTGGCCATCGGCGCAATTCCGCATCGCCGCGTGTCGGGTTTTCTCGCCAAAGGGCGCATTGAGTCATGGCAGGGCGAACGCGGCCGCTTGGGCAGCCGGCGCTCCCTCGGCCAATGGGCGATGCGTCGCCCAAGCCAGAAAACCAGAAACCCGCCTCCAGGCTTAGCCCACGGAGGCACAAGACGAAA
Source organism: Limisphaerales bacterium (assembly GCA_046703605.1). Lineage (GTDB taxonomy): Bacteria > Verrucomicrobiota > Verrucomicrobiia > Limisphaerales > UBA8199 > JAJYHY01. The sequence goes on along the minus strand of JBJKSV010000899.1, from coordinate 9,940 downwards.
GACAAGCATGAAAACACGCAAAACAACGCAGAGCCTATTCGGCTCCAAAACCAACATCACAAAACGCGGCCTTGGTTTGCCGGCATCGGCCATAGTGCTGGGAATAGCACTGGCTGCTGGAGCTCTTATTGTGCCCAGCGGGCATGCGCAGAGCGCCAACGGTGAGGGGGCGACTGCCCTCCCGCCCCAATCACATGCGTTCGGGGAGACGGCGGGGGCGTGGCTCCAGGACATGATCGCCGGCACCGAGATCGTCCAAGGCAAACCCCGGCTGCCTTGGCAGATCGAGGATGAGAAAGTCAGCGCAACCGGATCCGGTACGTTTGACGACCCTGTGAGCATATCGATCTCCGGCAACGTCAACCGCAAACCCGGACAGGCGCTCCTCTTGTTCCCGGCCGGGTACAGAACCACAACCGCCTACCCGTATGTCGTGCCGGATACCTACTGGGGATTTGGAAACTACGTCACGATAGAGGTTGTCCTCGACGGCAAAACGGTGGTGTCGGCGGAAGACTGCGCGGATTATTACGTTCCGCCTCAGTATTATGATCCACCTTTGGCCGACGGAACGATCGAAGTGCAGGGCTTCTTTTGCATCCTTCCACCGCTTTCGGTTGGGGTCCATACGCTGCTCATGCATGACGTCTTCATGCTGCCTCCCGGCAGCGTCGGCGTGGGCCCGTTGGGGCTCGGCGAGGACGTAGTCGAAACGCTGACCCTCACTGTCGCACCGTGACGCGCGAGCGGCTTGCCGCCTGACCCTGACGGCCGCCATCGCCAATGCCCCTCGGCGACAAGATGGCGCCCGCTCTTGACGGTCGGCCAACTCTTTCGGAATCAACCGCCCGGTCGGCGTCGCTGGCCGGGCGGCGCGTTAGAGCGGTCGCCATCGCCGGCAGCGAAGTCAAAGTTGTCGAGGCCTGCGGCCGTTTTCAGCTCGGTTGCGGCCCACTGAAACCTTGGGGAGCCTCGGCAATTCCTGAGCACCCCGATGCGGACAAAGAGACCTGGCTTGGTTAGTGCCTCTGCTATTCATGGATAGCCCACCGAGGGCGTTGGCTCTTGGGCTGTACGGCGCGGAGTTGCTTTCGAGTTGGATCTCGGGCAGTCTGAGGCGCATGACCCAAGTAACTCAGATCCTCGAGGCGGTGGAGCATGGCACAGAAGACTCCGCAACGCGCCTGCTTCCGTTAGTGTACGACGAACTCCGGGCCTTGGCCGCGGCGCGCATGGCCCAAGAGCCCGCGGGCCATACCCTCCAACCGACCGCCTTGGTGCATGAAGCCTGGCTGCGGTTGATTGGCTCCGAGGCTGCGACGTGGCAAAACCGCGGCCATTTTTTCGCCGCCGCGGCGGAGGCGATGCGGCGCATCTTGATCGAGCGGGCCCGCCGCAAGGCCCGTTTGAAGCGTGCCGGAGATCGGCAGCGAGTGAATATCGATGACGTGGAACTAACCGCCGAGGCGCCCTCAGACGATCACCTGCTCCTGGTGGATGAATCGCTGGCTCGGTTGAAGGAACACGATCCGGAGAAAGCCCAGGTGGTGCTCCTGAAGTTTATCGGCGGCCTGACAAATCGAGAGGTCGCGGACTCGATGGGCGTGGCCGAGCGGACGGTCGAGAGGCAGTGGGCCTTCGCCAAGGCCTGGCTGTTTCGCGACATGCAAAAGGAGACGGGTCTCTAAACCAGAGGGCCACAGACACGGGCAGCCTCTTTTCGAACAGTCCTTGTCGGGTTTTTTCCAGAGACGGCGCATTAAGGAATGAAAGTCGAAATAAACATCAACAGTATCATTCATCAAATCCTATGAAAAACATCTGTCTCAACACCCTCAACCGCTTCCTCCTCGCGGGAGCCATTTGCGCGCTCTCAATTCAGGCCTGACTCGCGCAACAGGAACCCCTGGCCTACCACACCGTGCCATTCCATTTGCAAGCGGCGGTCACGTCATTCAGTGCGCCGGTTTATGCAGGCACCCACATGTTTCTGACGGCTCATGGAAATGGAACCGCATCGCTGATCGGCGCCTTCACCTTCGTGGCGCCTCATGATTTTGACTTGGCCGCGGGCACGTATGTGGCCGACGCCTATGTGACCGACGAGCACGGAGAGTTGATGCACTTTGCGACGCTTGGGTACTTCATCGACTCGGTGGATTCCCTCGGCACCTGGACGCTGGTGGGGGGAACAGGACGTTTTGCCGACGCGACCGGCAGCGGCACACTCGTGAACCTCAACTTTGGGGCCGACATCACCTTCGACGGCGTCATTTCGATTCCGGATGGTGCGCCCGACGAGCCATGAACCGACAAGCCAGGCTCTTGGTCGGCCGATTGGCCCGGCGGTGTAGGTTGGCAGCCTTCTGGCGTGCCCGGCGCGGGCGAACCGCGCCTCTTCGGATGCGGTTGGATTCCGCCGGGCCTTGCTTCTGACAACTTGTCACCGTGCGTGAGGAAGAAGAACTCTTTGAGGCGGCGCGAAAGCTGACGGACGGCGTTGAGCGCCGCCGGTTTTTAGACGTTGCCTGCGCCGAAAAGCCCGAGCTGCGTCGCCTCGTTGAGGAGCTCCTCGCCGCCAGTTCCGAAGCCGACGGCGTCTTCGAAAAGCCGCCAGGCGCTCCTACCGAGCTCGATTCTCTGCGCAGAACCAGGCTCCGCCAGGCCCTCGGGTTCGGCAACGGCCTATGCGAGGCTAAGGGAACTCCTTCCTCCGGCGAATTGGTCGGAAGTCGCATCGGGCCTTACCGGGTGCTGCAGAACATTGGCGAGGGCGGTTGCGGGGTGGTCTTCATGGCCGAACAGGAGCAGCCAGTCCGGCGTCGGGTTGCCGTAAAGCTGCTCAAGCTCGGGATGGACACCCGCCAGATCATTGCCCGATTTGAGGCGGAAGGCCAGGCGCTGGCCCTGATGGATCATCCCAACATCGCCCGCATTTTCGACGCCGGCGCCACCGAGTCGGGCCGCCCGTACCTGGTGATGGAACTAGTGCGCGGGGTCAAAATTACGGATTATTGTGACCAGCACCGGCTTTCCCCCAACGAGCGGCTCCGGCTCTTCATTCAGGTCTGCCAGGCGGTCCAACATGCGCACCAAAAGGGCATCATCCACCGGGACCTCAAGCCCTCCAACATCCTGGTTACCGTAAATGACGGGGTGCCGACGCCCAAGGTCATCGACTTCGGCATCTCCAAGGCCATCGAGCAGAAGCTGACGGACAAGACTTGCTTTACGGAATTCCGCGCCCTCATTGGCACCCCGACCTACATGAGCCCGGAACAGGCCGACTTGAGCAGCGTGGATATCGATACGCGCACCGACATCTACAGCCTGGGCGTGCTGCTCTATGAGTTGCTCACGGGCAGGACACCGTTCGATGCGAAGCAGTTGATGTCGCAGGGCGTGGACGCGATGCGCAGGACCATCCGGGAAAAGGAGCCGGTGCGGCCGAGCACGAAGCTGGCGACTTTGAAAGGCGAAGAGCTCACCACTGCGGCCAAACGGCGTTCGGTCGAAGGCTCCAGGCTGGCGAGGCTGCTCCGAGGCGATCTGGATTGGATTGTGATGAAGTGTCTGGAGAAGGACCGTACGCGGCGTTACGAGACCGCGAACGGTTTGGCCATGGACCTCAAGCGCCATTTGAACAATGAACCGGTTCTGGCTCGCCCGCCCAGCAAGCTTTACGAATTCCAAAAGACGTTGCGCAGGCACAGGGTCGGTTTCGCCGCCGTGGGGGCGGTTATCCTGGCGCTGGCTGCCGGAATCGTCATGAGCACCTGGCAGGCCGTGCGGGCTTCCCGCGCCGAACAGGCGCAGAGCCGGTTGCGACAGGCAGCGGAAAGGTCCCGCCGGGCGGCCGATGCGGCCACGTTGGCGGCGGAACAAGCCGGCGCGGCGGAGGCGGCCTTGCGTCGGCACGCCGAAGCCGAACGGGAAAAGGCACGCCGGCAGGCCTATGCCGCGGACATGAACCTCGTCCTCCAGCAAGTCAATCTGTCCAACATTGGGGAAGCGTTGCGCCTGCTCAATCGCTACCGGCCCGTGCCCGCCCAGGAGGATCTGCGGGGCTGGGAATGGCGCTACCTGTGGCAGTTCTGCCGTAGCGACGCGCGGTTTGTCCTCGGACGGGTGCCCGACGCCTTCCATTTGTCCATCTCCGCTGATGGACACTGGCTGGCTGTTACCGAGCACGACGGAGCTTCGTTCTGGGACCTCATAAACCGGCGCCGAGCTGCTCCGCCCTGGGGCGATCACGACGTCATCGCCGCTGAATTCTCACGGACGGAGCCTCTGCTCGCGCTGGGAGTACGGAACAAGCCGCGGCGGTCCTCCCCCATAAGGGTAGTAAGGGTAGATCTGCTCCGGCTTTCCGGTGGCTTGCGCCTGCGTGATCTTGGCACGATGCCAGATGTTGACGCGTTGCGCTTCTCAGCAGACGGCAAGTCGCTGGCTGCGCTCGGTCCCGGCATTATTCGGACCTGGGATGTCCAGCAGGCCAAAGCGATCAGCCAGGCCAGGTTCCCCTGGGTGGGTCCCTTTGAGAGGGATGTAGGATCTCCCTGGGCAATTTCTCCTGATTTGAAATCGGTGGTTGTGAATGATGATCGTGTGCGCGGTGATATGGATCCCCGGCGCGTGATTGTACTGGACGCGCGGACAGGAAAACCGCGATGGTCGCACGTAGGGGCCGAGGAGAACGTCACCGCCGCTTGCTTTTCCCCGGATTCGAGCCTGCTGGTGACCGGCGCCGGCTACGCCGAGGGGACCATTCGCCTGTGGGATGCGCGCACCGGTGAACTACGAGGCCGGTTGGAAGGCCACCGCGGCTGGACATCCGAGTTCGCGTTTCTGGATGGTGGCCGCACCTTGGTATCCGTTTCAGCCGACCAGACAATCCGCTTTTGGAACGTAAAGACGCACCAACCCGAGGGCGTCCTCAACGGGCAGTTGGCCGAGGTGGTGCGAGTGGCGGCGCTGCCGGGGAGCAAAGGAGTTGTTACCGCGGGCGGCGATGGGCGGCTTATGGTCTGGGGCCGACCCGGCAAGGCCGTCCGGCGGCCTTACATCCGCATTCCCATCGCGCAGGACCTGCCGCCCAATTGGAGTTTTACGCCCGACGGGCAGGGCGTGATAGCCTTCGATACGGAGGGTTATCTCAGCCGCTGGTCGGGCCCCAATTTCGAGCGGCACGACCGGCTCGTCGAGCAGCCGAGGACCGGCATTATATCTCCCCGCGGCGACCGTGCCTGGCTACCGAATGGCAACGACAGCGTAACTTTCTGGGACCTGACCTCAGCCCCAGCCCGTTCATGGACGCTTCTCCTTCGCCCTGGGGCAACTCCACTTGGTTTCGGCGGCTCGCCGGATGGGATGCTCATGGTTGCTCCCATCAACCCCGCCGCCGGCTGGGATACAAATAGCTTTTGGGTGGTATTCACCAACGGAACCGAGAACAGGGTTTTGGGGTTCAGCGATGATCAGAAACGGCAAAAGGGCAAATTGGGGTTTGAAATCCAGGAGTGGAATGACATCACGGGCGCCATTCGCCGGCGTTGGCCTATACCAGCAACTAACGGCGTTCTTGGTGTTGAGGGCGGCAGGTGGGTCACACTGATGTGTCCAGTGCCCTTCGATGGCAGCATCCGCTTCCTGGACCTGAAGACCGGCAAGGTTTCCGCGTGGCATTCGCCGGAACCGCAGATGGTTTACGACACCACGATTTCGCCCGATGGCGCCCTTGTGGCCTTCACGACCGAGCCCCATGTTGCGCGCTTCTATCGGCTGCCGCGGTTCACACTCGACTTCTCCCTGAGCGGCCAGCAACTGGGCGAAAAGTCCGTGGCCTTTTCGCCGGACATGCGGCGCGTGGCCACGGCCAGCGGTGGCAAGGAAACCCTCAAGTTGTTCGACCTGGGCAGTCGGCAATGCCTGCTGACTCTTGAGGGCTCTGGCTCCGGGGACATGACGACCCGCTTCTCGCCGGACGGAAACCTCCTCGCCACAGCCAATGACCTCGGACTGCAGATCTGGCGCGCGCCTTCGTGGGATGAGATCGCCGCCGCCGAACGCCAGGACCACGCGGCTACTCCGCTCGCCGCTGGCAATCCCGCACGCTCCCCGCGCACGGCAGCTTACGCCCGGCAAGACGGCGAATCCCTTCCCGAGGACCCCCGCGACGAGGCAATCAACGCATGGCAGACGGCGGTGCGTCTCGCCCCGAACAAAAGCCCCTACAGCCATCTCATGTGGGCCAAGACGCTCGTGGATAGGGGCCGGTTGATGGAGGCACTTCCGGTGCTGCACGCCGCCATGAAGTTCTACCCAACCGGGGACTTGAATAACGAACTCAGGCAGTTGCTTTCCGTCGCGCTTCTGGTGAACGGCGCGGGGCAAAAAGGTTCGCTCCTGGCCGTACTCCAGCGCACGGTCAAAGCCAATCCCTAAGGACATCGACACGATCAAGGACCTTGCGAGCGTGTGTTTCTGGCTGGGCCGGACCAACGAGTCTCTCGCGCTTTGCCGCCGCGCCCTCGAACTGGCGAAAGGCTCCCGGGACCCGATGGACCAGGACCGGGCGGCCAAGGCCGCCCTCATCCAGCCGCAAGCCGATCCGGCGGTCCTGCGCCAGGCTGTGGCCGCCAGCCGACGGGTGCTCGAACTCTCGTCCACGAACGACGCGAACCGCGCGTGGTTCCTGATGACCGCGGCCATGGGTGCCCTGCGAGACGGCGCTTTGACCCAGTCGGAGGCCTATCTGACCGCCGCCGAGCGGATGCCCCGTGGCCCCTCAGCGGAGATCCTGCTTCTTGCTTACCGCGCCCTCGTCTTGGCGCGACTGGGCCTCAGCGCCGACGCCCGGCGCGAACTTGACGACCTGGACAGCTTGCAACCCGCGTTCCCGGCCCGCCCTGCTCCCTCGTCCGTGCTGCTCGACCCGGACCTCATCGCCGCGGAGCTTGCGCGCGAGGAAGCCCGGACGGTCCTTGATCGCGTGGCGCCCTCACAGGCATCAAGCTCAGGCTCGACACCGAAGGAGTCACTGCCCGGTTCGAAGCCCAGCCTCAGCCCCCAGCCATGATCCGCGCGCTGGATTCTGCTCTCCGCTGGAAGAGTTAGTTGGTTTTGGAGTATTCTCAAGGGCAGTCCTGAAAGCGGCAGCATCCACATCTCGGCCCGCCAAATCCAACGCCTGGTTCAGCGCGTGGGAGCCACCCCGCAGACCTGGCAGGAACGGCAGGCCTTAAAGCCTTTGTCCGAGGCCAACCCCGTGCCCATTCTCTCTTTCAGCGGCGATGAAGCCGGCGTGCCCCTGCGCAAAGAGGAACTCAAGGGGCGAAAAGGCGAGCAGTCCGATGGCGCCGCCGAAGAATTCTGTCGTGCGCCCGCGCAAGGAAAGGACAGAGTTTCCGACTTGACACTTCCTGACCGCGGTAGCACTGTTACTTATGTCAGCCAGAAGATCATGTCACTCACGCCCATGCGGGTGCGGAGAAGCAAACACCGGCTTCTTGTCAGTTGGCATGCTCAAGGAACGAACCTATGCCATTCACAGAACCATTCATTAACATCCTTGCCGGACACCTCATCTATGGCTGGGGCATGCACCGGTTCAAATTCACAGGCAAGTACGGAAAGGCTGCGACCAAGCCACGATGGATGGAGGACTATGGCATCGACGTTAAGGGCACCACCGACTTTGGTTCGGGTCTGAAGGGTGGCCATACAAAGTACGGGGCTGTTGTTGACAAAGGAGCCTCCGGCTGGTGCGACAAGGATTCAGCCCAGAAATGCAAGGGTGGAATCTGGTGGGCTACTCGCAATAGCAAGCACGTCCATTTTTACCTGGGCGGACTCGACATCGATATGGTGGTCGGAAGCGGTCAGGCAAGAAGCAAAGGAATCACCTGCCGCGAACTGCGCTGGATCTACCGCTTTCGGGCAGATCCCGCCGTCCAGAGCTTCGTCCAATTCTGGCGGCCGGTCGGCGTCACCACCCTCGATGGCCTCAAGAGCGCTTCGCCGGATACTGACGCCGAGCAATGCTGTCCGCCGTGGCTCGACACCTTTGCCGCCGGGGCGGCGAACAAGTGGGCCGCCTATGCCCCCAAGGGAGACCACGACATTAACGGCGTCCATGTTTAAATTCGGGCGCTCCCAGGCTGTCTTCGCGGTGCCAGTGGACGAACAAATCGCCACATACATCCCGCTTGCCTACGAATCCTTTGTAACCCGCATTGAAAGGCAGCTTACAGTGGAAGGTATGAAGGTGAGCGAGGAGCGTTTGGCGCTCTCCAAGACGGGCCGGCGCCTGTTCGGCCTCCTGGCGCACGAAATGCCGGGTATGGTGGATGATTCTACAAGGAAACCCCGCGTTTCGGCTACCGAAGCTGAGGAGGTGCTCCCTTGTTCCAGCCGGCCTTCATTCTATGGATGATAGATCAGCCGCAATCCCCAGTCCGCGTCGCCGGGGAAGTCTGGTAGTGCGATGATTCCGATCACGCTCGAACGGAGCCTCCCGGTCCCGGCGTTTTGCCAACTGCCGGTGCGGGGATCAAACCATTGCGCCCGGTAAACGCAGTTCAGCTTGGCCCCGCGCACCTGGCTCCGCGGGCAACCCTTCTCGAAATAGAGCAGGAACATGTTCTTGTCTGGTGTTCGGGCGCAGTAAGCCCACCCCTCGTACGAGCGCAGGTCGTGCGTCTTGTTTGGCGAGACCAGGTCGGCGTTGGGGACCAACTCCTGGTAGCGCTTGCCAAGCGAAAAGGCAAAGGTCCGCAGATACTGCACTTGGCGGGCGGAATTCCACTGGAAGGCGTCCCACATCTTGACCGGTGCCTCCGGTTCGATGTCCCCGCCCCAAATGCCTTCGGCACCATAGACATATCCGGCCAGGCCCCCGGAGAGAAAGGAACCGTACATGGCCGAGCGCACGAATTGATCATCCTTCTCGGTGCCTCCGGGCGCTCCATACTTGTAACCGACTGAGCGCGTGTCAGCATAACCGGCATAATACGGCTCGCCGTCGAGCGCCGGTTGGGGATGGGGCGACTGATAAATCTCGGTCAGATACCAGTAGTTGTTATGCTCGCGCCTATTTCCAATCTGGTGCAAGGTCACCCAGGAATCCTCGCCCCAGTTCTCCAGGGTTGAGGGATTAGCGTTGGCCGACAGCAGCGTGCCGAAGGGCGGCGGCCCGAATTTCTTCAGCACCAGCCGAATCGCGGCCAGGTAGTCGTTTGGACTGACCGACTCGCTGATGATGTCCAAGTGAATCGGGCTGAGCACAGTGTTGTTGGCCTGATACCGCGACCAGACATACTGGATGAACCGTGCGTATGAATCAGGCCAGGAATAGTACCTTTTCCAGCACAGGCTCGCATCCCGCCGGGAAACCTCGATGAACACCACAAATCCCTGCGCATTCAAGTAATCGATCTTGCGGTCGATATACGGGAAGTAGGCCGGGTTTAGCCGGTCCACGTCGGGAAACATGTTCTCGTAGCCGGGGACTTTGCCAGGAAAAAGAAACGGCCTGCCTCCTTCATTGTCCATGTTCTTGGCGCTGTTGGCCCCAAATTCAAGCCAGGCGGAGCGGACGGTTGTCTTGTCTGGGTCGTCCATGACCACATGCCAAGGCTTTCCGTCGGTCATCCAGTTCGGAAAGGCCGCGATCATATTGACCCAGTTGAAACCCTGCGCCTTGCGGTAACGAACGTAGTCTTTGAATCCCGCCGTGGGTCCGAGCGGACGCTCTTGATCATCGTCGTACCAGCGGAACCGGTTTGCCCCCAGCGGCCACCACGTGTCGCCCAGGGCAAAGAACGGAGTTCCATCGGCGTGCTCCAGTGCGTGATGATTCGGAGTGGGCCGCAAAAAACCCCGGCGCAAAGGATTCGCCTCCTCCTCGGCCTCCGTCCAAGGCACTGCTTCGAACGAACCG
>JBJKSV010000898.1:0-8383 GCA_046703605.1 Limisphaerales bacterium | reverse complement strand
GGTCATGGGCGACCTCTCCAGCCGGCGTGGCAAGATCCAGGGGATGGAGGTTGAAGGCGGTTTCCAGGTCATCAAGGCCCACGTCCCCTCCAAGGATCTCTACCGCTATTCCAGCAGCCTCCGCTCGATAACGGGCGGACGGGGCTTGCACTCCGAGTCCTTCAGCCATTACGAAGAGATGCCTCGCGATGCGGAGCAAAAGGTCATCGAGGAGAGCAAGAAACACAAACAGCAACAACAGGCGGAGTGAGCGGGATGGGCAGGGGATCGCCGCCTGGCGGGACCACGGCGCCAACCGGCCGTTGGGCCGTGCATCCGTTCACGGAGTTTGCTGGAGCGAATGGCGGAACCGGCGTTATTGGTTGAGCGCCACCGGCAGCGCGCCCTTCGAACGCGGCGGCAGCGTGCTCAACGCGATTTCGGGATTCCGGTCGGTGAAGAAGTTGCAGGACCATTCTTCGGTGAACAGGATCACGGTTTGGCCAGCGCCATCGGTTGCGAGCCGTGCGCCCGAAGGGAGCATGGCTTCGTTCACCTGGCTGCCGGCCACCCAGCGCAGCAGTTTCCAGGGGCCCTGTTCCATCCGCGACTCCGCTCCGTATTCGGTCTGTAGCCGGTATTGCACCACGTCGAACTGCAATGGGCCGACCGCGCCCAAGAGAGGCGCGCGCTGAGTGGCATCGCGCAAGAGAAACGATTGCACGACTCCCTCCTGGAGTAGTTGATCCAGGCCCTCGCGGAAGCGTTTGAATTGCGCGGTGCTGGCGCTCTGAATCCATGCGAAGCTTTCGGGCGCAAAACGCGGAATCTCATCGAAGGCGAGCGCCGGGTCTTCGGCTAGCGTGTCGCCGATGCGGAATTCGGAATGGCCTACCAGCCCGACCACGTCGCCGGCGAAGGCCCGGTCCAGGGTTTGGCGCTCGCGCCCGAACAGCTTGTGCGAACTGGCCAGGCGCACTTTCCTGCCGGTGCGAGTGTGAATCACTGACATGTCGCGCTCAAACTTGCCAGAGCAGATCCGCACGAACGCCAGCCGGTCGCGATGATTCGGGTCCATGTTCGCCTGAATCTTGAAGATGAAACCGGAGAAGGCGTCGTGCGTGGGCTGCACAGCGCGACCATTGACGGCGCGCGCCTGTGGTGCCGGCGCCAGATCGAGGAAGGCGTCGAGCAGGAGTTGCACGCCGAAGTTGTTGACCGCACTGCCGAAAAAGACCGGGGTTAGTTCACCCGCAAGAATTCCAGGGTGATCGAAAGTCGCACCCGCGCCTTCCAGCATGGCGATTTCGTCCACGACGCGCTGATAAAGGTCCGGCGCCATCAGGTCGCGCACGAGGGCATCGCCCAGGCCATGCACCGAAACCGGTGCGCGAAAGGTTCCCCCCGGCACGCGCTCGAAGAAATGCACCTGGCGCGAACGGCGGTCATACACACCGCGAAAGTCCTGTCCATCACCCAATGGCCAATTTACCGGATAAGCGCGCAAACCGAGCACCCGCTCCAGTTCGTCGAGCAACGCCAGGGGGTCCCGCGTGGGCCGGTCAAGCTTGTTCATAAAGGTGAAGATGGGAACGCCGCGCTGACGGCAGACCTCGAAGAGCTTGCGGGTCTGGCTTTCAATGCCTTTGCCGGCGTCAATTACCATCACCGCCGCGTCCACCGCCGTGAGCACGCGATAGGTGTCCTCGGAGAAATCCCTATGACCGGGCGTATCAAGCAGGTTCACGCAGTAGCCGCGATACTCGAATTGCAGCACCGTCGAACTGACCGAGATACCGCGCTTTTTCTCCAACTCCATCCAGTCGCTGGTGGTTGCGCGCTGGCTCTTGCGCGCCGTGACCGATCCAGCCAGATGCACCGCCCCGCCATAGAGCAAAAACTTCTCGGTGAGCGTCGTCTTGCCGGCGTCCGGATGCGAAATGATCGCAAATGTTCGCCGGCGATTTGTTTCTGTTTCAAAATTCATCGTTCAACTCTCTTATCATTCTCCCGTGAAAAACCTGGAAGGTTGTGAACGGCGGCTGATTCAAGACGGCGCGTCCGGCCGAAAGGGAAAAGTCGCCCAAGCGCGAAAGCCGCCGAGTCGAACTCGGGCAAAGTGCGAGCGACAGGAGAATGCGCCCGACGCCGCCCGAACCGGCGGAGAGCGGAGCTCTATGGTGGAGTCAATGCGGCGCCGCGAGTGCTGCGACCCGCGAAGCCGGCGCGTTGCGCGCGCCGGTGCATTGTCATTGTCAGAAATCTCACGAACAGGAGTATAACAATGATTTGGGGATGTTCAATGGCGCAATTGCGCAAAATCAATCCTTCTGCCCCCCATTGACCGCCGCCACCCACCAACTTACTTTACCCCGTGCAAAGCGGGAACATTACCACATTCGACTCGCCTCAGGTGAGGTTTCTGCGGCCGAGGCGGTTATGGCAGTTCTCGATTGCCCGTATTGGGCGGGGTTTGTTTCGGCTGCTCTTCACGGTGCGAGGATTGGGCTCGTTCGCGTTGATTACGCTGGGAGTCATCTTCAGCAAATTCGGCTCGGCCCGGCGGCTCATTCGTCCCCTGCTATATCGCGAGACGGCCCGGGCCAGCGTGCGACTGGCGCCGATGTTCCTGTTCGTGTCGGCGGGGCTGGGTCTTCTGGTTATCGGCCAGACGGTCTCCTGGCTGACACGCGTGGGGGCCATTAACTACCTGGGACCGGTCATGGTTGTGGTCGTTTTCCGCGAGTTGGGGCCGCTGCTCACGGCGTTTCTGGTGCTGGCCCGCATCGGCACCGCCAACGTGGTGGAATTGGGCACCGCACGGGCCATGGGCGAGGTGGAAGCCCTCGAGGCGCTGGGCATCGACCCGGTCCATTACCTGGTCTTTCCCCGCGTCCTGGGAATGGCAGTCGGGGTCTTCACGATGACGGTGTACCTGATCATCGGCGCCTTGGCTAGCGGTTGGTTATGGGCGTTTCTCCAGGACGTGCCGCTGCGCCCGACGGAGTACATCCACCAGGTCGCCGGGGCCTTGCGGGGCCTGGATTTTGCGTTGCTGGCGCTCAAGACCCTCGCCTTTGGTTTTGTCATTGCGATTGTCACTTGCTACCATGGGTTGGCCCAACCGTTGCGGCTTGAGGAGGTCTCCCGCGCAACCGTCCGCGCCGTCGCCCAAAGCGTGGTAGCTTGCGTTCTCATCGATGTGTTGTTCATTCTGGTTTATCTTGCCGCGTAATGAACCCGGACACCCCTCAGCCCGCTCTTCCCGCTATTCAGATGCAAGGGGTTGTGGTCGGTTCCCTGCGCGACCAAAGGGCGGTGGTCGCCGAAGAGATCAACTGGACGGTGAATCGCGGGGAATTCTGGGTGATTGCGGGTTTGCAAGGCTCAGGCCGGGCCGATTTTCTGATGATGACTGCCGGTCTGATGGGTCCGTTGAGCGGCAGCTACCGGTTCTTCGGTGAGCCGATGCCCATCTTCGAGGGCGCCCGTCTCCAGCACCGCCTCCGGTTGGGGCTGGTCTTCGAGAGTGGCCAATTATTCAACCACCTTACCGTAAGGGAGAACGTTGCGTTGCCCTTGTGCTACCATCATAACCTCTCTCACGCGGACGCGGTAGGAGAGGCACACGCCATGCTGGACTTGCTGGAGCTAAGCCCCTTTGGGGAGACCACCCCCGGCGCCCTGGGCGCCAACTGGCTCAAGCGCGCGGGATTGGCGCGCGCCCTCATGCTGCGCCCCGAACTGTTGCTCCTGGCCAATCCGCTGGCGGGTCTGGACCTGCGCCATGGCCAGTGGTGGCTGGAGTTTCTGGCCAAACTCATCTCGGGGCATCCCCTCTCGGGTGGACGCCCTATCACCGTGGCCCTCACGACCTCGGACATACGACCCTGGAGAGGATTGGGTTGCCGTTTCGCCGTCTTAAAAAACCGCCGCCTCTCAATTGTTGGGGCGGAGCGGGAGTTCAACGCCGGGACCCAGCCCTTATTAGCGGGCCTGGTCCCCGAAACCAAAAGCGACGATTGACATTCCTATATGCCTTTGCAGGACCTGACACCGCAGTTGCGCACCCGCCTGAGCCGGATGGAGAAGGTGGTAGGCTGGTTTGTGTTGCTGGCTATCATCCTTCTGGCGGCCGGGTTCGCCTACTACGTTTATCAGCTTGCTGAGCGAAAGGGTTGGTTTGTGATCAAGGCCCCATATTACACCTTCGTGGACAGTGCTTCCGGTCTGCACGTGGGCGACCCGGTAACGCTGATGGGCTTTCCGGCCGGTTCCGTTACCGACATTAAGCCGATGCCGGCTTCTCAGTTCAGCTATAACGTGTATGTCCAATTCGTCCTCAAAGGCGCCAATATCGGATACATGTGGACAGTCGGTTCTGTGGCTAAGATCACGACAGCCGATCTCCTGGGCAAACGGCAGATCGAGGTCACCAAAGGCACTGCGGGCTATCCCACTTACATCTTCCACCCGCTCCAGACAATCTCCATCGCCCAGGCGCGGACGTTGGCTAATCCCTCTGATTGGCTGCTGGCCCAGGAAATCAATGCCCAATCGGGCACAAACCTGCTGGCCAAACCCAAGGACCCCCTGACAGAGCTAAACCTCGACCAAGTAGCCCGGGCAGGTTACAGCGAAATCGAAATCATGGACAAAAATGTCAGCCAAAAGTCCATGACCGGCATCTGGAACCCCAGTGACGGGCAGTATGACAAATACCCTCCCGGCCCCAACGGCTATGGCGCCCGCGGCTATGGCCTGCCCGTCGAGGAGACTCCCGCAATCACCGAACAACTCCAGCAAATTGCCACCCAAATCCAGCACGCCTTGCCCGGCGTCTTCGCCTTGACCAACCAGCTTGCCCGCCTGCTCTCCCATTCGGCCACCCTAACCTCCAATCTGAATTTGACCGTCGTCCAGGCCCATCCCCTTGTCACAAACCTGGCCGCCGCCACGGCGCATTTGAATCAGCCCGGCGCCCTCGGCGAATGGCTGTTGCCCACCAATCTCAACCAAAAACTCGAAGGCACCCTCGGCAGCGCCAACACCCTCCTCACCTCCAGCCGGACCAACCTGACTGACCTGGTCCAGAAACTGGGCCTTTCCCTTGATAATCTCGCGGGTATCACCAGCAACCTCAACGCGCAGGTCCAGTCTAACTCGAACATGCTTGCCGCCATCTCCCAAACAGTGATTCACGCCGACCAACTCATCCAGGGCCTCAAGCGGTTCTGGCTCTTCCGCTCCCTCTTCCGCCATAAGGGCCAAGCCAACCAACCTCCCCCTCCGCCTCCCAAACCACTTCTCTCTCCCAAGGCCAAAGAGGAGCGTTCGCGTTAGTCCCCGGCTGAACACTGGCGCAGCAGTCAAAGGCGTGAGCGGAGGCCAAGTGCGGGCCTGACCTCAACTCGACTGTAACTTTTCCTCGGCCCAGGTGTCATAATCAACGTGTGCTGAATGGATCCGGGAAAGCAGCTTCGGATCAATTTGGGTTACACTGTGTTTGACGAAACCCTTTGAATTGTTCAACCTGCATCCTCGATGAGACTCATAGCAACTTTGTTGGTTTTCGCCGGCGTCGCGACTCGGGTGTCGGCTCAAACAAACGCACCCGCGCCGCCGGCTCAGACAAACGCGCCTGCAACCAGCGCTGCCGTGACGAATGCGCCTGTCCCGGCGCCGGCCCCAATGCCAGCTATTAGGATAGCCCCTGTAACAACGAACACCATTACGGTTACGAACATGTCGTTGCAGGATTGCATTCAGGTCGGCCTCGAACACAACCTGGATGTGAAGATCCAGCGCTTCAATCCCGAATTGAGCCGCTTCGCCCTCAAATCGGATTTCGGCGCCTATGATCCCAATTTCTCGGCCTCTGGTTCTCATAGCTTCAGCCAGGCCCCTGGCGGCTACGATGCCCAGGGCCGCCCATACCAGGGAACAGTTGTTGACGATAACAGCGGAAATGCCGGCTTCTCCGGCTTTACACCCTGGGGCCTCAACTACAGCCTCCAAGGCAGCCTGTCAGACTCTTACGGCGCGAATCAATTCGGCCCATTCGAGAACGTCTCGGGAACGGCCGGTTTCCTGCAACTGCGCCAACCGCTGCTCAAAAATGCCTGGATCGACAGTTCCAGGCTTCAAATCATTCTTGACCGGCGCAACCTGAAGATCTCCGAACTCCAATTCCGCAACCAGGTCATCAATACGGTCACCGCCATTGAAGAGGCCTATTACAACCTCATTTATGCCCAGGAATACGTTAAAGTCCAAGAAGCCGCCCTTGAGTTGGCCAACCGGCTTGTGTCTGAGAACTCCAAGAGGGTCGCGGTCGGCACTATGGCTCCGCTGGACGAACAGCAGGCCGAATCCCAGGCGGCCACCAGCCGCGCCGACCTCCTGGCCGCGCAAATTACGGAGGATACCCAGCAACGAGTCTTGAAGAGCCTCCTGAGCGACAACTACTCCAAGTGGCTCAACCTCTCCATTCACCCAACCCAGCCCCTTGTGGCGGTTCCGGAACAGTTCAATCTCCAGGAAAGCTGGCGGGAGGCCTTTGCGCTTCGACCGGATTTCTTGGAGGAGAAACTCGCCCTCGAAAAGCAAGGATTCGTTGTCAAATTCCAGTTCAACCAGTTATTCCCGGAGCTCGACCTCGTCGGCACCTACGGTTATAGTGCCTCCAGTTCCACGCCCCATGCCAGCCTGGCCAACACCCTGGATGAATTTCGCGGGCGTGACAACCCCTTCTGGAGCATTGGCGGACAATTCTCTATCCCGCTGAGCCGCATCGCGGCCCGAAACACTTATAGGGCCGCTCGGCTCACCAAAGACCAGATCGCGTTGCAACTCAAGCAACTGCAACAGAATATCCTCATTCAGGTCGAAAACGACATCGCCGTCGCCCGCTCGAGTTTCCAGCGCGTTGAGGCAACCCACGAGGCCCGCGGCTATGCGCAAGCCACCCTCGACGCCGAACAGAAAAAGCTCCAGAACGGCAAGAGCACCACTTTCGAGGTGCTCACCTATCAGAGCCAGTTGACTACCGCCCGCTCCGCCGAAATCAATGCCTTGGCGGCTTACGAGAATGCCCTGGCCGCGCTCTCCCAAGCCGAAGGCACGACCCTCAAGCGACGGCATATCACCCTCGAACTTAGATAGGCCCGGCCGCGCGCGCCCGACTGCCATTACTTTCGAATGGCTTTGAGGACGGCCAGATCCTTGCTCTTTATCATGCTCTTGCTCTTGCTCGCCCTCCTCAAGGATTGAGCGCGAGAGCCAGAGCAAGAGGCCTGTGTCACGCGAACTTAAGGGCAGTAGAGCGCGCCCAACCGCATTTCCCACTGCGCATTGGGCGTTCTTCATTAATCGGATCCCAAATCGCGAGCGGAAATCGCAAGTCCCCGTTTCACGCTGAATAATCCAGTCTGCGGCTCCGACTCTTCTGTGAGTTGCAGACAAATCGCGGATTATGGCGCGGAACAGTGCTAATACACAGCTATGCCAGTCAGTCTGGGGGACCGATCTCTATGCGAGCGGAGAAGCCTGGGCTCTTTCGGGGTCAACCGGGCGGATCTGTCTCCGCTCCCCTCCAGACTTCGACGGCGTCACACCTAAACCCTTAACGCACAATTCTTTGCAAAAAACCGATCGTTCATCCTTAGATGCCGTCGCCGGATTCACCTTGATCGAACTGCTGGTCGTCATGGCCATCATATCCCTCCTGGCCACGATGCTCTTGCCTGCTCTGCTTCGCGGCAAAGAACGGGCGACGGAGGTCCAATGCATCAACAACCTCCGGCAAATCTACGCCGCGACCAAGATGTGCTGGGATGATGCCGGGGGAAAGATGAGTTTCGTCACGGGGGGCAAGGACCCCAATTCGGAGTGCCTGCTCGAGATCTATGGCCGGGCCGCTGACCGCAAGCTCTATCACTATTTGAAGCGTTCGGAAGTTTTCCATTGTCCCATGGATCGAGGCAAGATCAGCCAGGATTGCCATAAACACCCGTCGCAAACGTTGCTCCCCTCCTGCTGGGATACGCGCGGGTTCAGCTACGAAATGAACCTGGGCGCCCCCAACGGCCTCCCCCTCCCATCCACCCGCCACCCAGTCCAGACCACATTACCTGGACATTATGAAACTGAGGTGCCCGACGCCACCCGGTTCATTCTCTATTATGAGCCACCCGCCTCGCCGCAGGTTTGCCACGCACTACCACCCCTGTTCAAGCCGCGCTGGTATCAATGGCACCAAAACCATGGGAAAACCGATTTCCTGGATCCACGCCTGGCCCCCAGCGGTTTCATTTCGCCGATCATGTTCCTGGATGGCCATGCCGCCCTGTTTGACTTCACTCATGCCCTGTGCGCGGACCCGTACTATCCATTCCAGCAGACG
>JBJKSV010000897.1:0-3392 GCA_046703605.1 Limisphaerales bacterium | reverse complement strand
GGATGGTGGCACCACCCAGATTTCGCCAGGAATGAAAATGAAAAGTAAAGCATTAGCCAGCAGGACCACGGAATACTCCGAATACACGGAAAAAAGGCAGGGCGGGGGCGGTGAATCCCCCGGCGGGACACTCCAGGCTTCTGGCAGCCGCTTAGCCAGGCTATTTCACCGCCGGGTTGGGCGCGCAGTCCTCTGCGCGCCGCCGTCCGCACAATCGGCAGCATTCTGCGGGATTGCGGCGCGCAGAGGACTGCGCGCCCTACCTACGCACAGTTCCGGTTGTGTTGCTGGCATTCAAATATTCCGGTTAGCGCGCTCTATCCGTGTGCTCCGTGTATTCCGTGGTTTCCCTCTCTTCGCCGGGACACTGGCCGCGGTCGTCTCATTTACCGGCTGTTCGCCCCAAGCAGGCGGCGATCCACCGGCGTCATCCATCACAGCGAGCAACGTAACTCTGACTGCCGCTCAACGCGGCCAGATCCAGCTTTACACGGTCCAATCCTCGGACTTCCACAAGGTCATCGACACCACCGGCACGGTCGATTTCGACGCCGACCAGGCCACCACCGTCCTGGCACCCTTCTCCGGCCCTGTGGCCCGCCTGCTGGTCTCCCTCGGCTCGCAGGTTAAAGAGGGCCAACCGTTGGCTACGGTGGATTCCCCCGACTTCGCCACCGCCATCAGCGCCTATCGCAAGGCGCTGGCCACGGCCCGAATCTCCCGCCGCATCGCCGATTTCGATCAGGAGCTTCTCAAGCACAGCGCCATCCGTCAGCGCGACGCCGAGCAGGCCCAGATTGACGCCGCCGGCGCCGAGGCCGACCGCGACGCCGCGCTTCAAGAACTCCGCTCGCTCAAGGTGGATGACCAGACTATTAAGGCAATCGAGGATGGGCATCCGCCTTCAAAGATCGAAGGCATAATTCGCGCGCCGATCAGCGGAACGCTCGTCGAGAAACTCATCACACCAGGGCAGTTGCTCCAGGCGGGCACCACACCCTGCTTCACGGTCGCCGACCTCTCTCGCGTGTGGATTATGGCCCAGGTGTTCGACCCCGACTTAGCCGGTATCCAGGTCGGCGACCCCGTCCAAATCCAGACCGACGTGAGCGCCCAACCTTTCTCCGGGACTGTCGATAACATTTCGGCCCTCGTGGACCCCGACACGCGTTCGGTGGCCGTCCGCGTCGTCGCTCAGAATCCGGGGGACTTGCTCAAGAAGCGGATGTACGTTCGCGTGCTCTTCCAGGCCAGCAAACCCAGCACCGGCCTGCTCGCACCGGTCGCGGCCATCCTGCGCGATGACGAGGACCTTCCCTTCGTTTATGTCGCCCAATCCGACGGCAGTTTCGCCCGCCAGCGCGTGACGGAGGGCTATCGCACCGGCAACAGCTACGAAATCACCTCCGGCTTGAAGCCAGGCCAACACATCGTCACCGAGGGCGGACTCTTTGTCCAATTCCTGCAAAACCAATGACCGACTCCACTCTTACCCCGCCAGAGCAGCCTCCCCGCACCCGGTCGGTCATCAACCGTGTTGTCGCGTCCTCCCTTCGCCAGAGATTCCTGGTCGTTCTGCTCATGCTGCTGCTCACCGGGGCGGGCGTGTGGTCGCTCGACCGCCTGCCGGTCGATGCCTACCCGGACCTTTCGCCACCGATGGTCGAAATCATCACGCAATGGCCTGGACACGCCGCCGAGGAGGTCGAGCGGCTCATCACGGTCCCCATCGAAGTCGAGATGAACGGCATCCCTCGAATGATCACGCTCCGCTCGATCTCGCTTTACGGCCTCTCGGATGTCATCATGACGTTCCGAAACGGGACGGACGACTACTTCGCGCGCGAACGGGTCTTCAACCGAATCCCTGACCTCAGTCTGCCCGACGGCGTCACTCCTTCGGTCTCGCCGCTCTTCTCTCCCTCCGGGCTCATTTACCGCTACGTGCTGGAGAGCCCGGATAGATCGCCAATGCAGTTGAAAACGATCGAAGATTGGGTCGTCGAGCGCCAGTATAAATCGGTGGCCGGCGTGGCGGATGACTCCGGTCTCGGGGGCGAAACGATGCAGTACCAGGTCTTGCTGGACCCGGCCAAGATTGCGGGCGCGGGCCTCTCGGTTCCCCAGGTCATCAGCGCCCTGGCCGCCAACAATGGCAATGCCGGCGGCGGGTTCTACTCGCAGGGCGGCCAGTTTTACTATGTGCGCGGGTTGGGGCGTCTGCATACCTTGCAGGACATCGGCAACGTGGTGCTGGCCGTCCACAATGGCATCCCCGTCCTCGTGAAGGATGTCGCCAAGGTCGTCATCGGCCACGCACCGCGCCTGGGCGAGTTCGGATACATGAACCACGATGACGCGGTGGAGGGCGTCATTCTCATGCGCACCGGCGAGAAGACCCAAACCGTGTTGAAGCGCGTCGAGGCCAAGACGCGCGAACTCAACACCAAAATCCTTCCTCCGGACGTCAAGGTGCATCCGTTCTATGACCGCAGCGACCTGATCGCCCTGACCACCAAGACCGTCGAACACAACCTCCTGCGCGGCATGGTGCTGGTGGTGGTGGTCCTCGTCTTTTTCCTTTATGACATCCGGGCCGGCCTGATCGTAGCGGTGGCGATTCCCCTGGCGTTGCTCTTTGCCTTTCTGTGCCTGAACCTGAGGAATGTCTCGGCCAACCTCCTTTCGATTGGCGCGGTGGATTTCGGCATCCTGGTCGAGGGAGCGGTAGTGATGGTGGAAAACATCTTTCGCCAAGTTGGCCTGCACCGGGAACGGCCCCTGCGAATCCGCGAGGTCGTCCTCCAGGCCGCCGCGGAGGTGGACCGGCCCATCTTTTATGCCGTCGCGGTAATTATCGCAGGGTTCCTGCCCATTTATGTCCTCTCCGGCCCATCGGGCAAGCTCTTCAGACCGATGGCCGACACCATGATTTATGCGGTAATCGGCTCGCTCGTGGTAACACTCACCCTTCTGCCGGTGCTTTGCTCCTGGGCGTTTCGAAAGGGGGTTCGCGAACGCCGCAACCCGGTTTTTGAGGCGGTCAAATCGCTTTACACCGAAGGTCTTGACGCCTGCCTGCGGTACCCTTGGGGAACGGTTCTGGCCTCCGTCGCGCTGCTGGGAGCCGCCCTCCTGCTTGTCCCGCATATCGGGGCCGAATTCATGCCCAAGCTGGATGAGGGCGCCCTATGGGTCCGCGCCACGATGCCCTACACCATTTCCTTCGATGAATCGCGAAAGATAGCGCCCCAAGTTCGCAAAATCCTGCGCTCCTTTCCCCAAGTCACTACCGTCGCCGACGAACACGGACGCCCGGACGATGGCACCGACCCCACCGGCTTTTTCAACGACGAGTTTTACGTCGGCCTCAAGCCCTACTCTGAGTGGAC
>JBJKSV010000896.1:0-5066 GCA_046703605.1 Limisphaerales bacterium | reverse complement strand
TGACAATGCCGCGCGCTCACGTTCACAACCAGGGGATTGGGCGCCGACGCGGGTGTGGGCAATGGTCTGCCAAGGCGACGATAAACGGCTTGGCGAACGATGTGTTCGACAACCGCGCGATGCAGCGTTTGGCCGTTAGCAACCATTACGGCGCAGATTTTTGCCTGATTTTGAACAATCTGTCAACAAAATATTGCAAAATCTTTCAGAATCTGCCAACCTCCTCTCAGATGCAGCCAGAAGAGCGCCAGCACCGCATCGAGGAATTCGTCCAAAGCGTTGAATTCGCCTCGCTTGAGGAAATCTCAAACCAGGTCGATGCCTCCATCTCCACGGTCCGCCGCGATTTAGCCGTCTTGGAGGCGGGCGGGAGCCTCCGGCGCACCCACGGCGGCGCGCGGGTGGTCGTTCCGCGCTCGGACGAGTTCACTTTCTCGGCAAGGGACACCCACCAACTCGCCGAAAAAGAGGCCATCGGGCGGGCTTGCGCCGAACTGATTCAGCCAAACCAGAGCGTCATCATGGACGCCGGCACAACCGTCTATCATGTCGCGCGTTACCTGGACAGCAAGGGACCGCAGATCATTACCAACTCGTTGCCGGTAGCGAACCTCTTCGCCTCGGCCAACCGGCTGGAGGTGATCGTTTCGGGCGGAGTCATCTATCCCCGGCTGGGCGTGCTGGTCGGCCCGATGGCCGTCGAATCCTTTTCACAAATGCACGCCGACGTCGCCATCATGAGCGCCGGAGGCATCACCTTGGAGGGCGTCACCAACTCACACGGCCTGCTGATCGACATTCAGCAGGCGATGATCCGCGCGGCACAGAAGGTCATCTTCTGCTTTGACCATACCAAGTTCGGACGCAAATCTGTTCTGCCGCTTTGCGGTCTGGATTGTATTGACACCATCGTGACCGATGCCGCCGCGCCTACCCAACTCATGGAAGAGTTGCGTGGGAGGGGGTTGCACGTCGTAGTCGGGCCAGCCGCGACCTCGTGATCCATCCTCGCTTGGACGAGATGCCGGCGCCAGGCTCGGCTGGCAATTGGCAAAGATTTCTTCCCCGCGTTCGGTGAACTGCACCTGCACGCGCCCGTGGCCGGTTGTGGCGCGCTCCCGAATCACCAGGCCCAAATCCATTAACCGGTCTGGAAGCCGGACGGTGCTGTAATGTTGCGGTTGCAGCCGGCCCGCCAACTCGCCCACAGTCACAATGTCGCGGCGGGAAAAACCTTTCATGGCCAGCAAGGTCTGGTGTTGAAGATTTCTGGGCTTTCTGCAGCCGCCTCCTCGCCTTACAATCTCTCATTATGAGTTCATATCCAGTGGGACAGTTTCCCGTGTATCGTCCAAGGCGCCTTCGCCAGACCGCGGTGATGCGGCGGTTGGTCAGCGAAACTGAGCTTAGCGCCGCGCATCTCGTGCTGCCTCTGTTCGTGCGAGGCGGACGGAAGCTGCGCCGCCCTATCGAGGCGATGCCGGGTGTTTGCCAGCTTTCGCCGGACGAGTTGCTGAAAGAGGCGGCTGCGGCGTACGAGACCGGTGTTCCGGCGGTTCTCCTGTTCGGTATTCCGGAGAAAAAGGATGACAAGGCTTCGGAGGCATACGCGGCGAATGGTATCGTGCAAAAGGCGGTGCGGCTGCTGAAAAGGGAGTTGCCCGAACTCTTAATCATAACAGATGTCTGCCTGTGTGAGTACATGGTTCATGGCCATTGCGGGATTGTCCGCCGAGGCAAGAGCGATGCCCGCGTACTGAATGATCCGACTCTGAATCTCCTGGCACGCACCGCGGCCAGCCATGTTGAGGCCGGGGCGGACATGGTGGCGCCCAGCGACATGATGGATGGCCGCGTAAAGGCGATTCGCGAGCAGCTAGACAAGCTCGGATTCACCGAAACGCCCATCATGTCGTACGCCGCAAAGTTCGCCTCGGCGTTCTACGGACCGTTTCGGGAGGCAGCGGAATCCGCGCCGAAATTTGGGGATCGACGCAGTTACCAGATGGACCCCGCCAACGCATTGGAGTCCCTGCGTGAAGTAGCAATGGACATCCAGGAGGGCGCCGACATCGTGATGGTGAAGCCAGCCCTGGCGTATCTCGACCTCATTCACCGGGTCAAGACACAGTTTGGCTATCCAACCGCCGCTTATGCAGTCAGCGCGGAATACGCGATGATCAAGGCCGCAGCGGCCAAGGGCTGGATCGACGAACGCGCCCTCACGCTCGAAAGCCTTTTGGCCATGCGCCGCGCCGGGGCCGATGTGATTATCACCTACGCCGCCGTGGATGCGGCCAAGTGGCTTACGACTTGACCATTATCACCAAGTACGCAATCGCCGCCAGGAGCAGAAGACCGAAACCCGCCACAGCAACCCAAAAGATCCGGTTGAACCGATTGTCTTTTCTGGAGAAGCCTTTGCTGGCGGTATCGAAACCAGCCTTGCCACCCTGCTCGAGCTCAGTGAGGCTGACCCCGCGCTGCATGGCGAGGGTCTGGTCCAGCGGCTTCTTGGAGGCCGCCGGTTGGCCGTCGGTCTCCAGGCGCATCTCCACCTGTCCGAGGCGCAGGATTTGGCCCGGCTTGAGATTCTTCTCGCTGACCTTTTCTCCGCCGATATAGGTGCCGTTGGTCGAGTTGAGGTCGCGGACCAGCACATCGTTGCCCTGCACGAGGACCTCGCAATGGTGGCTGGACACCGACGGCTCTGCAATCTGGAGCGTGTTGTCTTCAAGCCGGCCGATAGTCGTTTTGTCCGCCTTCAACTCACACGTTCGACCGGTCATACCTGGGCTGAGGAGAACAAGTTTGGCCATAATTCAAGTATCTGCCGCGATTATCACTCTGCGCTGGAACAAGTCAATTCCAAACGAGACCCTGGCCTCCAAAAACGCGAGAAGCCCCGGGTTCATCTAAAGAGCCAAGATGGACCTCGGGCGCGAGGGAAGCAACCAGAAAAAGGCAGAATTCTATATGCTTGCGCAGGGCGAGGGTTCCCTTGCATTCTCTTGTCAAAGGCCGTGGCCCGGAACAGTTCCAAAGGGCTGGCATCGCTTGCCGCTGACCGGCGAGGAATAATGGATTCTGAAGAACGTATGAAAGAATATCAACCTGCTGACATTCGCAACTTCGCAATCGTAGGCCATGCTTCATCGGGGAAAACCATGCTCAGCGAGGCCATGCTGGCATCGGTCGGCATCATCAACCGGATGGGCAGCATTGCCGGCGGCTCGACGGTTTCCGATTACCACGCGAACGAACAGCAGCGTCAGATCTCGGTGTCAACCTCATTAATGCATTTTGAGTGGCTGGAAAAGAAGTTCAACGTGCTGGATTGTCCGGGATACGCCGATTTCATCAGCGAGAGCCTGGGGGCATTGCGGGTGAGCGATCTTGCCCTGGTAGTGGTGCATGCGAATCACGGGGTTGGAGTTGGAACTGATGCCGTTTGGAAATACGCCACCAACTTTGGCATCCCCAAGATGATCGTCGTCAATGCCCTCGACAAAGAGGAAACCAACTTTGATGCCACCCTGGCCCAGATTCGCGAGCACTTTGGCGGACGCGTGTTCCCCTTGACCGTGCCGGTCAACGCCGGGCCGGGATTCAACCAGGTGCTCGATGTCCTGCGCAGCGAGATTGTTACTTATGCAGCGGATCGCAGCGGCAAGTACACCGAGGCGCCGGCCTCGGGTGAACTCGCCGAGCGCGTCAAGCAGCTCCATGGCCAACTCATCGAATTCATCGCTGAGTCCGATGACGCCCTGATGGAGAAGTTCTTCGCCCAAGGGGGGCTTTCTGAA
Organism: Limisphaerales bacterium; assembly: GCA_046703605.1. Classification (GTDB taxonomy): domain Bacteria; phylum Verrucomicrobiota; class Verrucomicrobiia; order Limisphaerales; family UBA8199; genus JAJYHY01. Next base: position 1,260 of record JBJKSV010000896.1, on the reverse strand, counting down.
GAGGAAATGCGCGCCGGCATCCATGCGGCCATCCAGAAGCAGGTTTTCACTCCGGTCTTCTGCACCTCCGCCGAGCAGAACATCGGCGTGGCCCGGCTCCTCGATGTTATCGCCAAGTACGGTGCCTCTCCCGCCGACCGCCCCAGCGTCCAGGCCACCGATGCCGAGGGCAAAGCGGTCGAGGTCGCTTTGGCCAATGCCGAGCCAGCGGTTTACGTCTTCAAGACCATGAGCGAGGCGCAATTCGGTGAATTGTCCTTCTTCAAGGTCTATTCCGGCGCGGTTAAGACTGGGACGGAGCTCTACAATACCGATCGCCGGAGCACGGAGAAGGTCGGCCAGATCTACGCCCTTAACGGCAAGACCCGCACGAGCGTACCCGCACTCAACGCCGGGGACATCGGCGCCGTGGTTAAGCTCAAGGATACCCAGACCGGGAATACGCTGGCGGGCGCCAAACGCCCGGTCATCCTCCCCAAAGTCGATTACCCGCGCCCTAACATCCATGCCTCCCTCAAGACCAATGTCAAAGGCGAAGAGGAAAAGGTCGCCTCGGGCTTGGCCGCCCTCCACCACGAGGACCCCACCTTCCTTTACATGGTCGATAGCGAGTTGCGCCAGACCATCGTCTCGGCGCAGGGTGAGCTGCACCTGGAAGTGATTGCCGACCGGCTCCGCGGCCGCTACAATGTGCATGTCGAGTTGATGGAACCGCGCGTGCGCTATCGCGAGACCATCAAGGGCCGAGGCGAGTCCAAGTACCGGCATAAGAAACAGACCGGGGGCGCGGGCCAATTCGCCGAAGTATGGATGCGCATCGAGCCCAAGCCGCGCGACACCGGGGTCGAATTCACCCAATCCCTCAGCGGACAGAACGTGGACCGCGTGTTCGTCCCATCGGTTGAGAAAGGCGTCATGAGGGCCTGCGAAGAAGGAATCGTGGCGGGCTACAGAGTTGTCGATGTGAAGATCGACTTCTATGACGGCAAGATGCACCCGGTCGATTCCAAAGACATCGCCTTCCAAATCGCTGGATATTACGGGTTCAGAGAGGCCTTCACCGCAGCGCGGCCCTGCCTGCTCGAACCCATCAACCTGGTGGAGATTCGCATCCCCGAAGATTGCATGGGCAAGGTCATGGGCGACCTCTCCAGCCGGCGTGGCAAGATCCAGGGGATGGAGGTTGAAGGCGGTTTCCAGGTCATCAAGGCCCACGTCCCCTCCAAGGATCTCTACCGCTATTCCAGCAGCCTCCGCTCG
>JBJKSV010000895.1:0-3633 GCA_046703605.1 Limisphaerales bacterium | reverse complement strand
GGGACCAGATGTTCCGCGCCTTCGACCGGCGCACCGGCAAAGTGCTTTGGGAGACCAAACTCCCGGCGGGCGGCTACGCCACACCCGCGACTTACATGGTGGGTGACCGCCAATACGTCGTGATTGCCTGCGGCGGCGGCAAGATGGGCACAAAGAGCGGCGACGCCTACGTGGCCTTTGCTTTGCCTGACGGGAAATAGAACCAACCGCGCGGAACTGTGACATCGCGGCAAGGCAAACCAGTGAAGACCTGATATAGACGGCGCTGGCCAGCACCAGCCGCGTGGCGGCGTCGATGGCGCCCGGAAACAGAACGTTCCGGATCTTGTTCTTCGTCTGTTGTTTCCCCGGTATCGCACCCATATTGTATCCTGGTTGCCCGCAACGCAAGTCGAATGAAGGGGTCCTGTGATGTTTGTGGCTCAACCGTCGCCGAAATTTAACTTGCCTGTACGGTTTTCCCCGTTGTATAAGAGGCATCAAGGGCGAGGGCTATGGCTGCGAAGGCGCGGATTCTGGTGGTGGATGACGAGCGCGATATGCTCGCGCTGTGCGCCGATACGTTAAGCTCGCTTCCGGGCGTTGAGGTCCTCGCCGAGGAGGATAGCATGCGAGCCGCGGAGCGGCTTCGCGCCGAGGAGGTGGACATGTTGATCACCGACCTCCGAATGCCGGGGCTTGGCGGCATAGGCCTCCTCAGGCTGGCGAGGGCCTCCAAACGGAGCGTCCCTGCCCTGGTTCTGACCGGCTATCCCGAAGTAGAAAGCGCTGTTGAGAGCATGAAGCTCGGCGCGGCGGACTACTTGCGGAAGCCCTTTAATCCCGCGGAGCTGCGGGGTGCCGCCCGCGACCTGCTCAGGGGTTCCGTCCGAAGTTCTGCCGAGGGCGCGCCTGGGGTGGCAGAAGGTGAACCGCGTGAGGCTCAGTTCGAGGGCATTCTTGCCCACAGTTCCTCGATGCGGCTGGTTGTCGAGACCATCAAGCGCGTCGCCCCCATCGACGCCGACGTGCTGATTGTTGGAGAGACGGGCACCGGCAAAGAGATGGTGGCGCGGGCAATTCATCGGCGGAGCGCCCGCCGCGAGGGGCCGTTCGTCGCGGTCAACGGCAGCGCCATTCCAGCCGAGTTGATGGAGAGCGAGCTGTTTGGTCATGAACGCGGCGCCTTTACTGGCGCGGGCGCGCGGACCACCGGCCTGTTGGAGCTCGCGCAGAAGGGAAGCTTCTTCCTTGACGAGTTGCACCAGCTTCCGCTGCCGCTGCAGGCGAAGCTGCTGCGGGTGCTGCAGGAGCGCAGGATACGCCGGGTTGGAGGAACCACCGAGATAGCTCTGGACGTCCGGATAATCTCGGCGTCAGCCGTGGATTTGCGCGAACTGGTGAGGAAGGGGCTGTTCCGCGAGGACCTCTACTACCGTGTCGATGTGTTGCGCATTGACCTTCCTCCCCTCCGCGACCGGCCGGAGGATATCCCTCTTTTGGCACGGCACTTCTCCCAGGAAGCGGCTCACCGTTTCGGTCAACCGCCCGTCGGGTTTGCCCCCGATGCTGTGGAGGCTCTGACGCGCTACAAATGGCCGGGGAACGTCCGCGAGCTTCAGCACCTGGTGGAACGCCTTATGGCTATGCGCGCTGGGGAGACCCTGAACGTCGGCGACCTTCCAGACCATGTCTTGCTGGGAGTCGCGGGTGGCAGCCGACCCGGTGGTTATCTTGGGATAAGGGAGGCGCGCTGCAGGGCCTTCGAACGCGAATACCTGCGCGATCTTCTCTGTCGACACCGTGGCGATATCTCCGTGGCGGCGCGAGAGGCGCGGCTCTCCCGCTGGTCGCTTTACCGCTTGCTTAATAGGCATGGGCTTGCGCCAGAGCAGTTCCGGCACGCGCCGGACCCCGACTGAGCGTTCGGGACCCACTCCGGTCTGGAGCAGGGTGTCTCTCCGCTTCCCGACCGACGGATCGCCGAGCAGTGAGGCACCCCGTGAGGGTCATTGCCACCATCTCCTCCGATGACATCGACGCTGTCGGAGCCCAATCCCCGTCTGCTCTTTGGACATGGCGCTGACCGCTGGAAGCGAGGCGGGGAAGACCTCTCATGCTTCCGACATAGGCCAGCCGTTTTGCCGCCACAGCCCGGCTGACGAGCGAACCCAGGCGGCCAAGGCGTCTTTTCTTCGAGACAATTCGGATCGTAATCATGCACCATGGCGAGAGGGTGTCACGATTGCGTCTTGACCCAGTGGTCGCGAGCACGGCGGGAGGGCGCCGGCCCGGTGGTCAGAGCAGATGGAGCAGATGTCGTCACCCGGAAAACCGACTTGGCAGCAGAAATATCGGCGGCTACTATCGCATGGTTGCCAGATGATAGCTGACTATCACACATCGGAGAAGCACAGTGGTCACACCAAAGCCGCGGTCAGCTGGGCGTTCATTCTTGCGCTCATCGCCGCGCTCGGCGTGAGAGCGTTCTACTCGGTCTGCACTGGCTTTTTGCCTACGGATGACATGGGCTATGTAATGTTGACGGAAAAGACATTCTTTTCGGGCCACGCACTTTATGATCAAACGTACACCCAGTATGGGCCTGCTTATTACGCCTATAAGGCGTTGCTGCTTGCTGTCACCGGACTCCAACTCAGCCACGACAGCACACTCGTGTTTACGGCGTCCGCGTGGTTAATTAGTTCGGTGCTGTGCGCCGCTTACGTGGCGCGGCTGACGCGCAGTGTTGTGCCAGCCGCGCTTGCGCTGGTTGGCACTTTCAGCCTGCTCGCGGCCCTTAAGGATGAGCCAGGCCACCCGCAGGAGCTCTGCGCGTTGCTCCTTGCCCGCGCTCTCTGGAGCAGTTCGTACATAAGGGCGGACCGTCGCGGATTAATCGGCTTAGGCATGGCAGGCCTTCTGGTTGGCCTCGTTGGCATGACCAAGCCGAACCTGGGCGTTTTCGCCGCGCTGGCAGCCTTTTTTAGCCTTGCTCACGTGGCACGCAATGGATGGGCCAGGTGGGGTATCCTGGGCGCGGCGTCAGGTAGCGCCGTGCTCCTGCCGGCTGTGCTCATGTGGCGCAACCTGCCGGACGCTGGCGGATACTGCGTTCTTGAGACCGCGTCCATTCTGCTTGTCGCCCTTCATTGGATAAGGTCGAAACCGTCGAATCGCATCGGCTGGGGAAGGCTGGGGACGGCCTTTCTGGCGATGGCGGTCGCGGCCGCTGGCTGCGCCCTCTATGCGATGGGCACTGGCACGTCACTGCATGGTCTAGTGAGGGGGCTGTTCTTGCAACATGTTCGGTTTGATCAAGAGTTTTATCTTCCAGCGCCATTCAGGATCGTGGGTGCGCTGCTGCCGATAGCCTCCGCCGTTGCAGTCGAGGCCGGCCTTGGAGCGGAGGCGAGCCTCACGCAGCGCCGGCCTTGGGTCGCCTGTTCCTTGAGGCTCGCGGTGGTGCCCATCGTGTGCTTGGTCGAGAAGGTGCTGTTCACACATCAGGCTTTTGGCTACTGCCTGCCGCTCATCGCTGCCCTGACAAGCCCCTGCGGACGATGCCCTCGCAACGTCGAGACGATGGCACCGCGGTGTTTCGCAGGTTCGCTTGGGGTGCTCTGTGCGCTCTATGGCTACCCTGTATGGGGG
>JBJKSV010000894.1:0-8502 GCA_046703605.1 Limisphaerales bacterium | reverse complement strand
GGGGGGGGGGCGGGGGGGGGGGGCCGGCGCGGTTTGTGACGCCGCCGCGGGGCAGGTGGTTTCAGCGGTGTATGCGATATGAGGTGTACGGTTGGACTCGGCGTGTTGGCAGCCCTGTTGTTGGCCTGCCTGTTAGTTGGCGGTTGTGCTGTCCTGCGCGGTTCGCCCAGCGGAACAAAGGGCCCTGCGGCCGCCAGTGGCACGAACACCCAAAGCGTGCTGCGGTCGGAGCCGGGGTCCAACGCGGTGACTGTCATTACTCGAGGTAGCGCCGTTCGCACGACCGTTAAGGGTGGCGTCGTGACCACCACCGCCAAGCCCAAAGGCGCGGCAACGGCCCCCGGCGGAGCCGCCGGCGGTGGGGGCGCGGGCACAGGTGCGGCCCCTTCGACTCACAGTTCGCTGTTTTATTTCTATATCGTCCTGGGGATCGCCTTGTTTCTCTGGCTGGTACTGGCAGTCTGGCACAGGGTGCGCCGGAGACGCCAGCAACAGCCACGCCGCCGCACTTCGCGGGTCTATCGGGCGCGGCACAGGCACGCCTGAGCGGCTCTCGTTGGCCCCATTCCTGGAATTCCCGGCAGGGGCGGGGAGCTTCGGGGTTTCGCAGCGCGTGATAGCCTTGGCGCCTCGCTGAGAAATGGATCTGGCGCAGGCGGGCAAAACTCAGGATTTCACCTCCTCACCGCTTTAAATGGTTGACCCTGCATGCCTTTGTGGATAACACCCGATTAGAGAGCACGCCGAGCAGGCTCTAGACACCGAGGCAGCGCGGAAGCCCAAGGTGCGCGCCACCGGCAAAGCAGAAAGGCATTTACATCGTTTGACTCGGATATGAATCACATTTTCAACCGGCGCTGGTCGCGAGGCGAGCAGGTGCTCCGCGACCCGGCTCTGAACCGGGACTTGGCCTTCACTTTGGAGCAACGCCGCCAACTGGGCATTGAAGGCGAACTTCCGCCCGCCGTTCTGACCATTGAACAGCAGGTGGCGACAGAGCTGGAGCATATCTTTTCGAAGTCCGATCCGTTGGAGCAGTATATCGGCCTGATCGCGCTCCTGGACCGGAATGAAACCCTGTTTTATCGCCTGCTGGTCGAGAACCTCGAGCGCCTCACTCCCATCATCTATACCCCCACCGTCGGCCTCGCCTGCCAGCAATATAGCCACATCTACCGCCGCCCGCGCGGGCTGTTCCTCTGTCCCAATGACCGCGGCCAGCTCGCCCAGCGATTGAGCAATGTCCACCACCGCGATATCCGGCTCATTGTGGTCACTGACAACGAACGCATCCTCGGACTGGGCGACCAGGGCGCCGGAGGTATGGCCATTCCCATCGGCAAATTGGCCCTTTACTGTGCCGGCGCCGGAATCCATCCCTCCTTCTGTCTGCCAGTCAGCCTCGATGTCGGCACCGATAACCGTGGGCTGCTCGACGACCCGTTCTATCTCGGATACCGCGGACCGCGGCTCCGGGGCGCGGAGTATGACGCATTTCTCGAGGAATTCGTCCAGGCTGTCAGGAATGTGCTCCCCCGCGCCCTTCTCCAGTGGGAGGATTTCAAAAAGGCCAATGCCTTTCGCCTCCTGGCCCGCTATGCCGGACGCTTGGCCAGCTTTAATGATGATATCCAAGGCACCGCCGCCGTGGCCCTGGCCGGCATCCTTTCCGGGCTGCGCTGCATCGGCCGGCCCTTGCGCGAGCAGAAATTCCTGCTGGCCGGCTCCGGCGCGGCCGGTGTCGGCATTGGCCGGCTGCTGCGCACCGCGCTCATGGCCGAGGGTCTGTCCGAAGAGGAAGCCCGCCGAAGGATGTTCTTTGTCGATTCGGGAGGCCTGGTCCATGAGGGACGCGCCAGCCTGGATGAACATAAGCGCGAGGTGGCGCTGCGCCAGGCGGACCTAACGGCTTGCGGCCTGAGCGACCCGCCGCCGGGTGAATTGGAGAAACTGATCCTGGCAATCCGGCCTGGCGTGCTCATCGGCGCCACCGGCCAACCGGGCGATTTCACCCCCGAGGTCCTTCGCGCCATGGCCAGTTGCGCCGAGCGGCCATTGGTCTTTCCCCTGAGCAACCCGACGAGCAAGGCCGAATGCACGCCCATGGAGGCCCTGCAATATTCCGATGGCAGGGCGCTGGTCGCCACGGGCTCGCCCTTCGAGCCGGTTACCTTCAACGGGCAGAGACATGTCATTGGACAGTGCAACAACGTGTTCGTCTTTCCGGGCGTTGGCCTGGGGGTCATCATCAGCGAGGCCAGCCGCGTCACCGACTCCATGTTTCTGGCCGCCGCCCGGGCCCTGGCCGAGTTCACCGCATCCAAAGACATTTCGGAATGCCCCCTCTATCCGAGCCTGCGCGACCTGCGCGCCGCCAGCATGCGTGTCGCCTTCAAGGTGGCCCAGGTCGCCCGCGATGAAGGAATCGGCCGCACCCTGGACGACACCGCCCTCCAGTCTGCCATCGCCGATTTCTGCTGGTTCCCCGAATACGGCTCAGACCATGAACGATTCAACGACTGATTCGCAATTGGTGCATGGCGCCAAAACCGGCGAATTGGCGGCGTTCGAAGAGTTGGTCCGCCGCCACGAGCGCCGCGTCTATACCCTGGCAATGCGTGTTTTGCGCCAGGAGCAGGACGCCGAGGATGTCACCCAGCAGACCTTTCTGAGCGCGCTGGAGCATCTGTCCACGTTTCGCGAGGATTCCAGTTTCTCTACCTGGCTGCTCCGAATCGCCGCCCACGCCGCTTTCAAAGTCATTCGCAAACGCAAGGGACTTCCCACCATTTCCCTCGACGCGGCAATTGAACCGGACCCTTCCGGCGAAACCATTCCGCACCCGGAATTCATCGCCGATTGGCGCCAATCGCCCGAAGAATTAGCGCACACCCACGAGCTGCGCCAGCTCCTCGACGAGGCGCTGGCAAAGCTCGACGAGAAGCACCGCCTGGTCTTTCTCCTGCGCGATGTGGAAGGACTTTCCACCAAGGCCACAGCCCAGGCCCTGGGCCTGAGCGAGGCCAATGTCAAGGTGCGTCTCCTGCGCGCACGGCTCCAGTTGCGCGAGGAATTGACGCGCACCCTGGGCGACCCTGCCCGCGCTGTTCCACCCCATTCGCCGGCGGGCTGAACCTCCGTGCTCCGCGCAGTTTGTCCCTTCGTCTGCCGGCGGCGCGCCGCCCGCTCCCTGTTCACTCGGTCCAGACGCTCTCTCGCTAGGCGGCATCCGAGGGCGTGCCGCCGCTTTGCTGCACCGGCCTTTGGCCCAGCGTTTCGGCGGATCTTTCCCGCGGACTCCGAACCTTTGCCGGCTCGGCGCTCTTCGACTTAAGGGCGAGGCGTCCGAGTCCCGAGTCGGCGGCGGTATCATCCAGGACGGCCGCGATCCGGCGCTGGAGCCGTTTTGCCTTGCATTGCAGCAGCCAGGCAAACAGGGGCAAGCTCAGCAGCGCCAGCCAGACCCACGGCTGCCGGTCGTCCAGGACGCTCAGCAAGACAAACTCAAGGCCGCCAAGCAGCCAGAAAACCACCGTCGCGCGAAGCGACCAGCTTTTGCGCAGCCGGCACCGGAGGAGTGTTTTGCCGCCCGAATGCGCCTCCGCTACCGTGGTAATTTGCAGCTTGCTCCACCGCGTATCGTGAACCTCAACATCGAAATCTGACCAGCCGGCATCGGCCTTGTAGGGCCATCGTTGGAGATCAAGCCGGCGCAACAACTCGCTGACGAAAGCGAGCCGATCCAGGCCGTTTTCCGCCCAATACGCCAGCTCACGGGAAGGCGGTCCAGAGTGCTCCGCGATGAGATGCATCGGCTTTTCCCCCGCCAAGGGGGCGGGCCGTGAAGCCAGCCGGCTTTGGAACCGCGCCCACCCCCGCACAATCGGCTGCATGAAGAAAAGCAGGCTCACCAAGGGCCGCGACCACCAGCGAGTCTTGTTCTTCGGCAACGGCGCCTGGATGCCGGCCGCGACGCAGACCCCAACCGAGAGAGCCAGGCTGGTCACAGCCAGCGGCCAGAGCGGAGGAAAGAGCGTGCTAAGCACCCAGAGCGGGAGTGTAACCAGTCCATGATACTCCAGAGAGGTGCAGAGGAGCAGGTCGAGCGAAGGCGTGGTGCTATAGACAAACTGGTAGCCCGCGCCAGCGAAACGCCCGTGATAGATCATCGCCCGAGGCGGCAGGAGGCCGGAGTTGAAGTTGGCGTAAATCCGCCCGCGCCAAATGCCGCCTCCGAACAGGTTGAAGTTCTCGGGGTGCTTGCGCACCAGCAATCCCTCCGCCTCGCCATAGCCCTGTTGCTGCTTGAGATAGGCGCCAACCGTCGAGCGGCGGTAATGCCAGACAAATCCGGCCGGACTGAACCCGATATTCCAGCCGGCTTGCTGCAGGCGCCAGCAGAGATCCACGTCGTCACCGGCCCGGCGAAAGGTCGGGTCGAATCCTCCTACCTCCACCAGCGCGCCTCTGTAGAAAGCCATGTTGCAGCCGGGAATATGCTCGGCCTGGCGATCTGTGAGCATGACGTGCGCCGGCCCGCCGGGAGCCGCCATGACGGCGGCAGCAACCGCCGGGTCTTCCGGGGGAGGCAGGTTGGGGCCGCCAATGCCGACAAAATCGCTGCGCAGAAGGTCGCTGACGAGGTAATGGAGCCAGTCCGGGTCGGCGCGGCAATCCGAATCGGTGAAGGCAATGATCTCGCCGGTCGCCGAGGCGATGCCCGTATTCCGAGCCGCGGAGAGGCCCAGATTGGCTTCATGGCGAATGAGGCGGAGCTTGGGATGGGATTGGGCGATTTTGGGGGTAGAGTCTGTCGAGCCGTCATCGACCAGAATGACTTCGTAATCCGGATAATCCAGCTTCTCCAGCGAGCTCAGGCAGGCCTCCAGTGTCTGCTCCCCGTTGTAACTGGCCACCACAATCGTCACCTTTGGATACCGCGCCAGGCTTCTTTGGGAGGCGGTCTCAAAGCTCTCCCGGACGGCCGTAAACGAGGGTTTCGGCTGACGCTGGCGCGTGGTCAGGCCGAATCCCCAATCCTCGATGGCTTGGCCGCCGCGCCACCAATCGTCGGTGTAGCTGAACTCGACCGTGCCCGCCAGTCCCCCCGCAAAGGTCTCGGCTACCTGCCATCGGAGGATCTCGCATTTGCGCTCCTCTCCTTCCCGTAGCGAGTCAATGCCGAACTCGCCCAGGACAAGCGGCTTGGATTCAGCCAGCAACTGGAGCCGCGCGAGGTATTTGGAAAAGGAGGCTCGCTGGTGAAGATAGATATTGAAGCAGGCAAAATCCACCAGGCGCGGCCTGAGGAACTCAGTCGGCGGAAAATTCGAATAGGTGCAGAGGCATCCCGCGCCCACGTCCTTCACCTCTTCGATGAGGTCATCGATGAACCGCGCCACCGCGCGCGCCCCGCTCCAGCGCACGATGTCCGCCGGGATTTCATTGGCCACACTCAGCCCAAACACCGCCGGATGGCCCGCGCAGGCCCGTGCCGCCCGCCGCACCGCGTCCCGCGCCTCCAGCCGGCCACGCGCCGAATCCAGGAAGCAGAGGTGTTTGTTCCAGGGGACATCGATGAACACCTTCAGGTCGTGCTCGAAAGCCAAGTCGAGGAACCATTGAGGCGGCGCCTCATAGACCCGCACGGCATTGGCCGCCAATTGTCGGATCTGGGCAAAATCCCGGTTTGTCTGCTCAACGGAGGCAAAACCCAGGCCACCCCACTCAGCGTTAGGAGCAAAAGGCCCGTACGCGACGGCCTTGAGGTAAAACCTCTGTTCTCCCAGCCGGAAGAGCTTGCCATCCACGCTCACGCGTGGCGGGTCGGACGCCGCAAAAACCATGGCTGTTAGACGGGACGAACACCGCTTTTAGTCATCATTGCTATGATGGGGTAGCACACTCCGCTCTATCAGGCAAGAGACGGGACACCGCCGGGACCAGGGGGACTGGCCGGAGCGGGGAGCGCGAAGAAAAGCAAGGTGGAGAGGCAAAAGTCGGGCAAGAGGGTCGAACAAAAAAAGTGCTGCCGATGACTGCGGATAGGTGCGGATTACCGCGGATTTCGGGTGCGAAAGCGGCGCAGTGGCGGACGGGAGAGAGGAGCCGGCGTCCAAGTTGCGGTAGCCAGCATCGAGCGTGCGACAACGAACATTGGAGAGCGAACAGCCGGCGGTGGAAGGGGAGAGAGTATATGTACCCCCTGCGAAGCGTTACACCGTAACAAATGTTGATAATCAAGAACTTAGGACAATTTGGACCGTTACAAAAGCGGTACAAAGGCGTTACAAATTGGCAGGAAGCGTAACAAAATGTGCCGGCGACCGGGGCGCGCTTGATGGGCATATCAACCGTATGGAATACGACAACGCAACCGGCACAGGGCGAGCACAGGCCGGAATGGGCCTGACCATGCATGCCGACGGCACAGCCAGGTTCTCCGGCGCCGTTTGCTTCGAGGCCGGCACCTGGAGCGCAGGGGGCGTGCCAGGAAGGGAAAGGAGAAATCACGGAAGCAGCAAGCAGAAATTTCAGAAAACAGGGATTTTGAAAGCAGAAAGCAGGTGGAGTGGCCGTTTTGTCGTTTTGGCGGAGGTGATGGCGCGACGCGCTCAACCCCACCCGTTTTTCCGTCTGGATCAGCGGCGTGCCATGGAACGAGAAATCGGAGCAGGGCTTTTCCGTGCGCCAGATCCTAAAGGAATCGCAACCGGCGGGGAAAAGAGGGCTGAGACGACACTGGGCCGGCATGGCCGGCCAAGGCGCCACCTATCCGCATGGCCACGCCGTCAAGCGGGACGGCGTCGATGCTTAGGAGCAGTTCTGGTCTCAGCTTGTCTTTCCGATCGCGTCAACAACCCTCCGAAAGAAATCATGCCCGCCGGTCTGCCTGATTGCCCATTCGCCTACACGCGGGCAGAGCCCAGACCGCGAGGGATCGATGTTCCAGCGTCGCTGTCTCGATTTGGAGGAATGTCCTGGACACGAATCGCAGCTTACCACTACGATACGCATCGTAATGAGACTGCGGCTGCTTCCATCCTGCTGCCAAGGTCATCGAAGCCTATGATAAAATTCGTTTACTGCGTGCGACGGAGGCCAGAAATGTCCCCGGAAGACTTTCGCAAGTATTGGCTGCAAAAGCACGGCCCGTTCGTGCGGAGCTTCGCGAGCAAGCTCGGTGCGCGCCGATACGTTCAGAGCCACACTATCGATTCTCAACTTAACCTCTATGCCCAACAACCACGTGGGACAACACCCCCCTACGACGGCATTACCGAGATTTGGTGGGATAGTGCCGAGGCCCTCCTCGAGGCCCTGAAGAATCCGGAGGTGCAGCAGATCAATGCCCGACTGACCGAAGACGAGGCACGCTTTTGTGACCTGCCCAACTGCTCTGTCTTTTTCACGGAGGAATACACCATTTTCGACGAGAGCGGTTAGTGCCACCAAACCTTTCCCAAAGGGGCTGCCGGGCATTGCGCGGATGAGCCCGCCGGATGTCCCGACAATGCCAGGGGAGGGAGCGAATCCTTGAATTTGGAAACCTGCTGCGATCAGGTGGAGTTCTATTGCGACCTCGTGAGAAAAGGGAAATGGCCCGCTTCTTTGATTAGGGTCTGCAAGTGCGGATCAGCGGTCTAGGTCCGAGGCGGCCTGATCAGAAGTGTAATCCTACCGTGAGCAGCAGCGCGTGAGAGAAGTACTCGTAATTGCCATCCGCCGTCTGGCCAATGGCGGATGGGGCGCTGCCCGAAATGGCCCGCGTGGGACCATATCCAAACTGGTAGGCGACATCGAAGTCGAACAGCCCGCCTCTGCGCCCGATGCCCAGGCTCAGGAAATGTTTGTCCTGGTCCGCTACGAGAGGCGTGTAGTGCGCGTCGGGGATCGAGTTCTCATTGAAGACGTAGCCGGCACTCACCCTCCAGCCGCCGCCCAGATAACGCGTGGCACCAAACTCATAGAGCCAGCTTGGCTGCCAACCCAACACGATCGGAATATTCTGCGGCAGGAGAGGCGCAAAGCCCGACGACTGCTCGATATTCACGGTGCCTACCGCGCTCCAATCCGTGTAGTCTGCGTCAAATTCTAGGTTCCACTTCTCTGTTGGCCGGTATGAGATCCCGAAGATGGCATTGAGCGGGAAGGGAAAGCTAGCCTGAGCCCCCACTCGCTGGTTCGGAAAGGCCGGCACGATTGGCGTCCCGGCCGAAGGAAATGGTACCGCGTTGAAGTACTCGGTATGGCCTCCGAGGCCGACAGTCGTGGGGCTGCGGAATGAGGCGCCCAATGCCACTTTCTCATAGGGTTTCCAAAGCACGCCGAGGTTATAGCCGATGTCCCATCCGTCGCCTTCGAACATGAACCTGTCGTAGCCCTCATCCGGCCATACGAGACCCTGGCGGAGGTCCACGTCCGAATAATTGGCGGTGAGGCCGGCCCCAACCGAAAGGCTCGGCAGGATCTTCCATGCCACGACTGGATTGAGAGTGATAT
>JBJKSV010000893.1:0-7864 GCA_046703605.1 Limisphaerales bacterium | reverse complement strand
GTGGTGGTGGTCGCCTCGCTCAACGCCAACGCGGTGAGCGTGGCCGAATTGACGATGGGCTTGCTCCTGGCCCTGGCCCGGAAGATCCCTGCGGTCCACCACTCAACTCGGGCCGGGGGCTGGGACCGAAAGGGCGGTACGGGCATCGAGTTGGCTGGAAAAACGCTCGGCGTATGCGGATTCGGACGCATCGGCCGGCTGGTGGCCGCGCGGGCGCTGGCCTTTGGCATGCGAGTCTTGGCGCACGACCCGCTTTTAGGGGAGGGGGCGCCCGCCTTCGCGAAGACCGGAGTTACCGGTGTAGGGCAACTCGAGGAACTCCTCGCCGCCGCCGATTTCGTCACGCTCCACCTCCCGCTCACCCGCGAGAGCCGACACTTGTTCGATGAGCGTCAGTTCGCGGTTATGCGCCGCGGGAGTTGCTTCATCAACACCTCGCGGGGCGGAGTGGTGGACGAGCCGGCGCTGGCCTCGGCTCTGCAATCAGGCCACCTGGCGGGCGCGGCACTCGACGTCCGCGAAGCCGAACCTCCGTCTGGTGGCCGGCTGGAGAGATTGCCGAACGTGATCCTTACGCCGCATGTGGGCGCATTCACGGTGGAGGCGCAAGATCGGACCTTCGAGGCCGTGGCGGCAGACATCGAGCGGCTGCTGGCGGGGCAGCCGCCGCTCAATGCGGTAAACTTCTCGCAACCCTGGTCTGGCGCGCGCCTGCTGCTTCAATTTCCGGTCAACTCACCCATTTGAGCTATGAAATTGTTTATTGATACGGCCGAGGTTGGCCAGATCCGGGAAGCCTGGAGTTGGGGGATTATCGATGGCGTCACCACCAACCCCTCGCATGTGGCCAAGTCTGGCCGCAAACCCAGCGAAGTCTATCGGGAGATCTGCGGTCTTGTGGACGGCCCAATCAGCCTGGAGACCGTCGCCACGGATAGCGAGGGAATGGTCAGAGAGGGCATCCAACTCGCCAAGCTCCACAAGAATGTCGTCATTAAGGTGCCAATTACCAAAGAGGGGATCAAGGCCGTCAGAACCCTTGCCTCGGAGGGCTACAAGACCAATGTCACGGTGACCTTTTCGCCGTTGCAGGCGCTCCTGGCCGCCAAGGCCGGGGCGACGTACATCAGCCCCTTCGTGGGGCGCTTGGATGCCGTGGGCCACGACGGGATGGAGACGGTCCGCCAAATCAAGACCATCTACCTGAATTACGGCTTCCGCACCCAAATCATTACCGCGGCCGCGCGTCATCCGTTGCACGTCCTGCAGGCCGCCTTGGCGGGTTCGGACGTCACCACCGCGAGCTTCGACATCCTCCAGCAACTCTATCAGCATCCGCTGACCGATGTGGTGCTCGAGCAATTCCTCAGCGACTGGGCCAAAATCCCGGTCGAACACCCCGATTCAACGCCTCCGTCGCCCAGAGGATGAAGACCTGGCCGCTCTACCTCAATGGCCGATGGGTCCGCTCGCAGACGACATTACCGGTCGTCAATCCGGCCACAGGCGAAGCGTTTGCCGAAGTTTGTACGATTGATCGGCACGCCGTGGCGCAAGCCCTCGGGGACGCACACGCGGCGTTTCCTGCCTGGCGGGCGCTTACCGGCAAATTACGCGGCGCTTGCCTGAGCCGAATCGCCGACGAACTGGAACGGGGCCGGGATGAGATTGCCCGTACCATCACGCTGGAAAACGGCAAACCCCTGGCCCAAAGCCTTGGCGAGCTCGCCATGGCGGTAGATCACCTGCGATGGTTTGCCGAGGAAGCCCGCCGCGCTTACGGGCGCATCGTTCCCCACCAGGCCGAGGGCAAACGGCATCTCGTCATCAAGTCGCCGATGGGAGTGGTGGGCGCCATCAGCCCGTGGAATTTCCCCTTGGTGCTGGCCGTGCGGAAGGTTGGGCCGGCACTGGCGGCCGGCTGCACGGTCATTCTCAAGCCGGCCAGCGCCACGCCTTTGTGCGCGGTTGCCTTGGCTGAGTGCATCGAGGCGGCAAAACTGCCCAAGGGCGTTTTCCAACTCGTAGCTGGTCGCGCCGCGGATATCGCCCGGGAGTTCCTGGAGAACCCGCTCTGCCGCAAGATCACCTTCACGGGCTCGACTGAGGTTGGAAAGTTGTTAATCCAGGGCGCTGCGGCCCAGGTCAAGGCGCTCTCCCTGGAATTGGGCGGGCATGCGCCGGTATTGGTCTTTGAAGACGCCGACCTCGATGCGGCGGTCGAAGGGGCCCTGGTCACCAAGTTCCGCAATACCGGCCAGTCGTGCATCGCCTCCAACCGCATCTACGTTCAACGCTCGGTCTATGAGAAGTTCCTGGAACAGTTCGTTGCGCGCACCCACCTATTGAAAACGGGCGATGGCCTCGAGGAAGGCGTGACGGTTGGACCACTCATTAACGAGGAGGGCCTGAAAAAGGCGCTGGAACACATTCAGGATGCCATGCAACGCGGCGCGCGCCTGCTGTGCGGCGGGAAACGGCTCGAGCGTAAAGGCTGGTTCCTCCAGCCGACCGTGCTGGCCGATGTGCCGCCCGAGGCAGTCTGCATGTCCGAGGAAACCTTCGCCCCCGTCGCGCCGGTGGTGGCGTTTGAAAGCGAGGCGGAAGTTGTCGAGCAGGCCAACGCCTCGCCGTATGGTTTGAGCGCCTACGCTTTCACACGCGACCTCGCGCGAAGCTTCCGCCTGATGGAAGCCCTGGAGGCCGGCACCATCGGCATCTACGACGCTGTTCCCGCGACCAGCCAATGCCCCTTTGGCGGCGCCAAACAGAGCGGCTGGGGCCGTGAACTCGGCATTGAAGGCATGGAGGCCTTTCTGGAAACCAAACACGTGTCGCTTGGACTTGGAACATGAAGAATTGGCCTAAAGTCGGGGTAGTCTTTCTTGGCCGGCGCCGTCCCGGTTTCGACATGGCCTGGGGCAAGCAAATGGAAGAACGGGTGCGCGCCTGGCTGGACCGGGCAAGCTTTCTGATTTTTGAACCCCCGGAGAAGGCGGTGGACGATGCCTCGCTGCGCCGGGTCATGGCCGCCTGCCAGGCGCAAAAGGTGGAGGCCCTGGTGCTGCTGCAAACGACGATGGGCGACGGGCGCCTCGCGCCCACCCTGGCGCAATTGTGGCCCGATCCACTCATTCTTTGGGCGACGCCCGAAAAGCCGGACGGGGACATGATCAGTTCCTGTTCCTTGGTCGGCGCGCATTGCTGGGCCTCCGTGCTCCGGCAGATGGGCCACGCCTTCGAGTTGGTCTATGGCGGCCCGGAGGCGGCCGAGACGCAGCAGCGGTTTCAGGAAGCGGTCCGCCTGGTCGCCACAATACGGCGGTTGCGGACGGTGCGGTTGGGCTGCATTGGCGGCAACGCGCCCGGCTATTTCGCTATGGCGGGTGAACCGTTTGCCATCCATCAGGGGCTGGGTGCGCAGATGCAAACCTTCAGCCTCCTCGAGTTTGCCAACGCGGTGAAGGAAGTCGGCGCCGAAGCGATTGCCGCCGACGTGGCCAAGGTCCACGCGCTGGGCCTGCCGCACAAAGATACAAGCGACACGGACTTGCCGGCGGCCTCGCGGCTGTTTCTCGCGATGCGTGGATTCATGGATAACGAGAACCTCGATGCCCTGACCATCCGTGAGTGGCCGGAGATGCCGAACACCTTCGGCCAATGGCCCTATTTTGGGGTCGCGCGATTGGTCGAGGAAGGCCGGGCTGTGGCCATTGAAGGCGACGCCGACGGGGCCCTGTCGGCCTGGATTGCGGAGAGCCTGGGCTTTGGCCGCTGCTACCTCTCGGATTGGCTGGAGCACGACCGGGAAACCATCACCCTCTGGCACGGTGGCGCTGCGCCCTGGTCGTTGTGCGAACCGGTCGGCGCCCCGGGAGGCCCACGGCTTGCCCGGCATTTCAACATCAAGCAACCGATGGTCCTCGAGGCGGCCATTCGAGCCGGGATGCCTGTCACCGTCTTCCGATTCTGGCGCCTGCATGGGCGGTATTGGCTGACCGCGCGCGAAGGGGAAACCATCAAGCCCAAACGCCAGTTGATGGCCACAAATGCCCTGGCGCGGATGCGCGATGACCCCGGCGAGTGGTTCGAGGAGTTGTGTCATGCGGGCATGCCGCATCATGTGGCGGCGGTCCAGGGCCGGCACGCCGCATTGCTGAAACGCTTCGCTCGCGTGAGGAACATCGCTTTCCTCTGACCTGAATTGGAATTCTAATGACGACCACAATTGCAATTCCGCTCGGGCTGGTCGTTTACGCCTGCTTGATGGTGTTGGTTTCCCTCTACTGGATGATGCGCGTCAGCAAGGCATCCGATTACCTCGTCGCCGGGCGGGGCCTGCCGTGGTGGATCATCGTCGGAACCACGGTGGGAACGTGCATCGGAACCGGCGTGGTCATTGGCGCCTCCGGGCTGGCCTACCAGCACGGTTGGGCGGGCTCGGCCTATCCGCTGGGATTGGGTCTGGGCACATTGTTAGTGGGTCTGCTCTACGCCCTCATGCGCCGCTACCGCTTCATGACCTTGACCGAGGAAATCTCCTGCTACTACGGTGGCAACCGGCTGGTTACCGAAGTCTCGAATATCAGCTTGTTCCTCTCGCAATTATGCTGGCTGACAGTGCAGATCATGGGCGGCGGCAACGTGCTGGCGGCTTGCACAGGCATGGACCGCAAACTGGCCATGGTCCTGGCGGGTCTGATCACGATGATCATCTCCGTGCCGGGCGGCTTGCGCACCGTGGTCTATACCGACTTCGTCCAGGCCCTGATTTTGCTGTGCGGCTTTGGGCTGTTGACAAGTTTTGCCCTTGGCAACGTCGGCGGGCTGGCGGGGCTGAAGGAGGCGGTGCCCGGGCCATTTTTCAGCTTCATGGGACATGCCTCTTACGGAGGTTGGTTGGTCGTCAGTCTGGTCTTGGTGTTGGTGCTGAGCGTGATCGCGGACCCAGGACGCCGCCTGACTATGTATGGCGCCGGCAGCGAACCCGGCGCTCGCTGGGGCCTGGCGGGTGCGGGCTTGATCGTCATCCTGTTCTCGCCCGTCGTCGGGATTTGCGGCATGTACGCCTTCAAGCTCAACCCTGCCCTGCCAAAGCCGGACCAGGCGATGCCCTGGCTGGTGATGAACGTGTTGCCATCCTGGCTGGCTGCCGTCGTGGTGGTCGCAATCGTGTCCTCGATTTTTTCGTCGGCCAACGGTTGCGCGGCGGCTGTGGGCGGTTTCTTCGCGCGGCACGTCTATCCGCTGATTACGGGCCGGTTTCTGCGGCGGCCGGTGGTGGCGGTCCGGCGAGTGCTGGTGGCTGGGTTCGTGGTTTCCACCGCGCTGGCGTTGTTCACCGGCAGCATTGTGGGTTTTGTGATCAAGTTCCTGCCGCTGACGATGAGCGGTTTGGCCGTAATCATACTGCTGGGCCGCTTTTGGCAGCGTGCTACCTGGCAGGGCGCATTAGCCGCGCTCGTGGTAACGCCGGGCGTAGCCCTGGCGGTCATGTTCGTTCCAGAGCAGGCCAGCCTCTGGGGGAGCCCGATCATTCCCGCAACCCTTGCCGGCCTCATCGCCCATCTTGTGGTGAGCGGGCTCAGTCCAC
The DNA here is from genome assembly GCA_046703605.1 of Limisphaerales bacterium. Lineage (GTDB taxonomy): Bacteria > Verrucomicrobiota > Verrucomicrobiia > Limisphaerales > UBA8199 > JAJYHY01. The sequence goes on along the minus strand of JBJKSV010000893.1, from coordinate 2,271 downwards.
GGAGAGAGCGTAGCTTCGAACTCGTGGCCGAAGCCTTGGACCGCGAACGAGAGGCTGTCGAAGGCGAGGCCGCGCGCCTGCCCGATGGGATGTCGGACACCGCGGGCGCGGCTCCCCAACCCTACATCTGACACCGCCATGAAACCCACCTATTATGAAACCCCTTAACGCAAAACAGATCTGTGACCAGGCCGCGGCCCAGGGCTTCGGCGTCCCGGCACTCAACTGTAACGGCGGCAATTACGACATCGCAAGGGCCATCATCGAGGCCTGTGTCGAGTTGCAGTCGCCTCTCATCATTCAGTGCTACGAACCTAACCTCGAATACTGCGGCTATGACTACGCGGGGCTACTGATCAAACACCTCGCCGGCGACGCCTCCATCCCAATCGCCATAGCGCTGGACCACGGCAGGACGCCTCAGTCCATCCTGCGGGCCGTCCGCGCCGGCTTCACCCACGTGATGATCGACCACGCCGACCAACCGCTGGCCGAGAACGTCCGCGGCACCCGCCAGATCCTCGAGTGGGTACGGCCCTTGGGCATCAGCGTCGAGGCGGAAATCGGCCACATCATCAAGAGTTCCGACGAAGCGGGCCAGCGCGCCCCGACCGTAAGCGTCCAGGAGGCAACGGAATTCGCCTCGCGGGTGGAAGTGGATTTGCTCGCCGTCGCGGTCGGGACCACGCATGGCATCTTCAAGGAACAGCACGGGCTGGCGTTTGACCTGATGACCCAAATCCGCGCGGCGGTTAAACCGCCGTTGGTCTTGCACGGCACGTGCGGCGTCTCGATGGCGGATATTTCCAAGGCTGTGCGGGCTGGCATGACCAAGATCAATTTCGGCGAGGGACTGCGCATGAACTACATCCGTTACTTCAACGACTTCAGCCGGACCCTCAACCACGAACATCACGCCTGGCGCATCGCCCGAGCCGCCAAGGACCGTCTCAAGGAAGACCTCAAAGAGATCATCCACGCGGTCGGGTCGGACGGAAAAGCCAATCTCATCAGGTAAAGACAACACCTCCCGGTTTTTGGACAGCACCAAGAGGATCCGGACGCTGGCGGTGCGCAATTCGGTTCAGACTTGCGGTGCCTGAGGGACTGGAACGACTGCGGATGGATGGCAACTTCATGGTGAAAGCCGCTATTTTCTCCTGTCAGGCCGCCACTCATACATCAGAATTTTGGATTTCCAATCCTCCTCCACAAGAACGAGGTACTGACCGTCGGAGCGCCGGCATGCCTGGATCCCTTCCGGAATATCCACCCAGCCGACCGCGTCGCCGGGCAACGCGCCGCCCACTTCCGGTCCAGGTTGCATGTAGCCGATATTCTTGCCGGTATGCGCGTTATAGACTTCGATGCGGCCATGTTGCTCGAACACTCTCCGGCGTCGAAAGCGCCATTGCCATTGGCGTCCCGCCAGATCCATTCGCCTTTTTCGGGCTGGTTGGGCGGCCAATTTGGATCGTCCTTTTTCAAATGGCCCTTGGCAAAGAGCCCGCAGGGAATCGCGATCTCACCGTGTCCTCTCCTGTCAAAGCGATAGATTTGTAGCGCCTCGGAATACATGTCGTTGACGAACAGTAACAGTCTGCCGTCGATTCTCCGCACCCAGGCGCCGGCCGGCCAAATGTGCAGGCGCGGGTCTTCGGGGTAGCTGAACCGGTCAATTGTGTAACCCGCGTAGGTCCATTGCCGGCCCGGCGGCTGCGAATAATCCACAGCGTATGCGCCGCGTCCATGGCCATCTGGCCTGGCCGCTGCATGGCCCACGAAGCAACCGGCCCCATCGTCTCCGCATCGTAAACCCTGACCCGGTTGTAGAATGGATCGCTCACCCAGACTTGGACGGCCACGAGTTCGTATTGTTGAGGTGACCGCCCTCGTTTTCCACCGATTCGCCAATGAACACATATTTCCGGTTCAGGGCGATGGCCGTGCCCCCGTGGTAACCCCAGCCATGGGAATGGCCCGCAATACCCACCACGCCGCCGTCCTTGTAAACACCGACTTCACGTCCTCCTTCCTCCCAAGGCACCTTGGCATAGACGCTCCCGTCGGGCGTAACGGCCATTGCCTTGATGTCCTGTTGCACCCAATTGCTGCCCCCGGGACAACTGTTCCCGATCCATGAAGTCGTATAAATGAGGCGGTTGGTTGAGGCACGCGCTCCAAAGCCGCCCGGCGTGATGAGCAAGCAGAAGATGAAAGCCGTCCGAGACATGTCCATATCGCCGGGAGATTATCGGTCTGTCCCCTGAA
>JBJKSV010000892.1:0-6030 GCA_046703605.1 Limisphaerales bacterium | reverse complement strand
AGGTTACCTGACCGTGGGCCTGTTCGAGAACGGCCAGCCGGGCGAACTCTTCATCACCATGGCTAAGGAAGGATCGACCATCGGCGGGCTGATGGACGGCATCGGGACGCTCACGAGCCTGGCCTTGCAATACGGCGTGCCGCTGGAGGCCCTGGTCCGCAAATTCGCCCATCAGCGGTATGAACCCTCGGGTTTTACCAAGAACCCGGAGATCCGGAGCGCCTCGTCGATTACCGATTACGTCTTCCGCTGGCTGGCCTACCAGTTCATTCCCGGCTTCCGCGAGGCCGCCTCAAACCACACTCAGCCCGAGCTGGCCATGCCGGGACTCATCGAAGAGCTGAAAAAAAAAGTGAACCGGCCCGTTCCGGAGCTTCCCCTGGCTGAGGATGCGGACGTGCTGGAAGTCAACCCGGCCAGTGGCAACGGCTCTAGCCATCACCCGGCCTCCGCCGCGACGGCCCAGCGCACGATCCGATCACTCAACGACGCCATTGCCCATTTCCAGCAGGACGCCCCAACCTGCCCCAACTGCGGCCATGTCGCCGTGCGCAACGGCGCCTGCTACAAGTGTCTCAATTGCGGGGAGAGTTTGGGCTGCAGTTGAGCGAGGCGGCATCAGCGGATTCAAGCCGCCAGGTCCGCGCCGCTGGAGGTTACGGTGAGCTTTCCGTGCTTAACGCCCTTGGAGGCGATGAGTTCGTCGGCGATTTGGCGGATGGTAGCGGCGCGCCCACGCACCGCCAGGACTTCGAGGCAGTTGTCGTGGTCAAGGTGGACGTGCAGGGTGGAGATAATGACATCATGATGGTCGTGCTGGATGTCGGTCAAGGCGGCTTGCACATGCTGCTTGTGGTGATCGTACACCAGGGTGATGGTGCCGGCAATTTGCTGATCGGCATATTTTTGCCAATGCTCGACCAGTTGCGCCCGGATCATGTCCGCAACGGCTAAGGAGCGGTTGTCGTACCCTTTTTGTCGCGTCATCTGGTCGAGTTGGCGGGCGAGATCCTTTGGCACCGAGATGCTGAATCGCACGACCCCCGGATTTTTGGTTTTCTTCACGATGCTGAACGGTATCAGAGCGCCTTGCGCCGTCAACCGCGCGGCGGGACGCCGCCAAGACTCGCAGGCGGGGACGCCTGCGCCACGTCTTCAAGACGCGCTCTCAGAGGGTCGAGACCTGGTGGCACAGATGTGATACCGACTCCGGGTCGAGCAGCAGTTCTCTTCGCTCAGCGGCGGTCAGGGCAGGGGACCCGCCGCGCCGAAATCGAATCATCAATCCCCGCAGATGGTGCTCAAAGAGCTCATCCTTTGGGTCCGTGGGGGGAGATACCAGAGAAAGGTGCGCCGTGCGAACGGCCGCGTCCTCCAGGACCCAGGCGAGGCCGTCTCGCTCCGCGCTCCAGGCGCGCTCCGAGAGCCTCCGCAGTTCCTCGTCGAAGAATCGCAAGACGTCTGAAGGGGTGATTTCCTCAGGGATAAGAAAGAGACCGTGCCGGCGGGCGAACTGACCTGTGCTGCGCTTGCTGGTCCAGGCCGAGAGAGGAATGGCCAGGACAAGCCCGGCAATCACGGGCGAGAACCACTCGATCAGCGTGGGAACGGTAAAGGCCAGCAGCACCGCCCAGGCAATGCCCAGAAGCGTGCTCTGCCAATGCCGCCTCAGCGCCTCCCTGAATGAGGTGTCGGTGTCTCCCCGGTCCTGGGCGTCCCATTTCACGTTTCGGCCCATGAGAATTCCAAGAACAAAGCGGGCTTGAAGAAATGCCAGGTTCGGCGCCAGCAAAGTCGAGAGGAGGACCTCACACACGACGCTGAGCGTCAACCGGAACCGGCCGCCAAAGCCGGCGGCCCGGGTGCGACTGCGGACGTAGTGCAAGATGCTGAGGATTTTGGGCATCAACAAAAGCATCATGACAGCGACAAAGAGCAGTATGGCCTGGCTGTTAACGGAGATCTGCCAATTGGGGAAGGGCGACCGGCCTTTGAAATAGCGATGAGGCAGCAACCGCTCCTGGAGCACGCCGGCCGTGGTCAAAGCCATCAGCAATAGCCACAGCGGCGACGCCACATACCCCATAATCCCCATGCAGAGATGGACCCGGTTGACCAGGTGCAGTCCGCGGCAGAAGAGTAGGCGCGAATGCTGGAGGTTGCCCTGGCACCAGCGCCTGTCCCGCGCCGCAAAGCCGATGAGGGACGAGGGCAGTTCCTCGTAGCTGCCGCGCACCTCGCTGGCCAAATAGACCTTCCAGCCTGCGCGGCGCATGAAGGCCGCCTCGATGAAATCATGGCTCAGGATGGAGCCTCCAAGGGGCGGTTTGCCGGAGAGTTTCGGCAGGCGGCAATGCTCCACGAATGGACGAATGCGGATGATGGCGTTGTGGCCCCAATAGTTGCCGGCGCCTCCCTGCCAGAAATTGAGGCCCGTGATGAAAATCACGCTGTAGGCATGGCTGGCGAACTGGAAGAGCCGCCCAAACAACGTCCGCCGGTTCACCGGCAAGGGCGGCGCCTGGATCAGGCCCACCTTCGGATGCATCTCCATCAGCCGTACCAGGCGGGTCAGGCTTTCTCCCGACATGATACTGTCCGCGTCGAACACGATCATATACGTGTAGCGGTCGCCCCACCGTGCGCAAAAGTCGGCCAGGTTGCCCGTCTTCCGATCCACGTTCAGTCTCCGGTTCCGATAAACGAGCCGCTCCGGGTCGGCTATCTCCCGGCGCAGGTCCGCAAAGGCCATTTCTTCCCGAACCCATACGTCCGGGTCGGTCGTGTCGCTCAGAATGAAGAAATCGAAAAACCTCAGCAATCCCGTCTGCTCCAGGCTCCGGTACGTGGCCTTCACGCCCGCAAAGACCCGGCCCGGGTCCTCATTATAGACCGGAACCACCACGGCCGTGCGCGACAGGTCGGTTTGGATGCGAGGGGTTTCCTGCAGACGCCGCGTCAGGTCCAGTAAATCGCCTCCCTGCATTTGGACCAGGAAACCCAGTGTTGCCGTCCAAAACGAAAGCGCAATGGGTATCAATAAGAGGACGAACAGGCCGAAAGCGGCCCCCTTCGTACCATTCCAACCGTTGACCTCAAGCATGAGAAACGTCCGCCAACTGATCACTCCGACGGTCGTCAAAACCAATGCCGCAAAGGCCAGACGCCTCTGCCGGATCCATCCTCGGTTGGGATCTTCGCCGCCGTTTGGCACAGACACCTCGCCAGCCGCTCTACGGCCCTTCGTAATGATAGGCCCAGGTCTCACTTAGCACCTTCTTGCCCCGGTGCAGGAACAGCCTCAATTCCGCCGGGCCTTTTCCCACATCGGCCAGATCAAAAAATGCGCGCCATCCCCCAGTCACCGGATTCGGCTCAAGCACAAGGTCCTGCACCTTCCCTTGCGACGCCCGCGCCTGCGCCTCCAGGGGGCCGTTTCCTGAGACCGAGGGAAGCATCCCGCCGGTGAAATCGATGACAAAGCGCGGCGGCGCTTTATCGTGTTCGGGCTGGATGAGTGTATCCTGCACACGCAACAGGGTCGAGTCGTCCGGCTCGGAGGAGAGGGCTGAAAGCCGGTATCGCCAACGGAATTCCCGGCCCACGGAAGGTTTTGCACCCGGAATCCAGTACGCCACGATGTTGTCGTCGTACTCCTTCGAGGCGGGAATCTCGACCAGCTCAACCATGCCCGTGCCCCAGTGGTTTAGAGGCTGAACCCACAGGCTTGGGTGAAGCTCGTACCGAGCTTGAAGGTCCTCGTAATCCCGGAAGTCCTGATCCCGCTGAAGCAAACCGAAACCCTGCGCGTCTTCTGATGGGAATTGCGTAAGTTCAAATTTCTTCGTGGGATTTACGAGGGGGCGCCACAGCCATTCCTGCGAGCGCGTGTGCATCAAAAGACCGTCCGAATCATGCACCTGCGGGCGGAAATCAGGAAAACAGCGAGTCCTGTCTTCACCGAAGAGAAACATGCTGGTCAAAGGCGCGAGGCCGAGCTTGGCCGGTTCCTTGCGCAAGAACAGGGAGGCCTCGATTTCGGCCACCGTCGCCGCCCCCGGTTTGATGACAAAGTGATACGCTCCGGCAGCGCTTGGGCTGTCGAGCAGGGCGAAAATCTCCAGGTAATTTTGGAGCGGGCCGGGCCTCCGTATCCAGAATTCGGTGAAGCGCGGAAACTCTTCGCCCGAGGACTCGGCAGTGTTGATGGCCAGCCCCCGCGCGGAGGCGCCATAACGCTCTTGCAGACCAACCAATCGGAAGTAGCTGGCCCCGAGGAATGACGCCACCTCATTCCATTTCTCGTTTTTCTTGGTCCGATACACGATGCGGAACCCCGCAAAATCGAGGTTCGTGGGAACGGGCCCGGGAAAGTGGTTCTTGCCGTAATCAAACTGGTTTGTCGAGAACTGCACAGCCCGCACCTTGCTGCCTTCCAACAAGTGAAGCCGCACCGGCGCTTTGTAAGAATAACCGCGATGAAAGAACAATAGGTCAAAGCGCAACCCCGCGTCGTGCCACGGCCCGGCCTGTAGCCGAAACCGGATGTCCTGGTATTGGTCATAATTCAGGTGCGCCAGGAACGCCGGCAACTCAGGTTTGGTCTGGGCGTGGTAAGGCTTGGCGGCCAAGGCTTGGGCGCGCTCGCGAACGGTGTCGAAATTGAACGGCGCGGGCGCGTTGGTCGGCGGCGCGCCTATGCCGAGGCGCGCGGCCAGCCCCAGGCACGCAACCGCCGCCAGACACGTGCTTGGTCCGATTCGCTGTCTGTGGAGAAAGCCGCCGATTAGCATAGTTTCAATGCTAAATCGGCCGCGGCGACCCAGGCCGGTATGGGGTCTTGTGCTAACTCTCGAATCCTTGCTCTTGCTCCGTGCTCCTTGCTAACTCAGCGCCTCCAGAGCCGCTCGCGCTTGCTGGAGGTTCATCGGCGAGTTGTAAATGGGAGAGCCGGGTTGCTGCCGCCGCCCGCCCTCTCGCAAGGAACCGGTATCCATGGCGGCAAAGCCGATTTGCTCGATGAGCCTTGAGACCACCGCTTTCGCCGCGGCTTCATCCCCCGCTACAAAGAGGACAAGCCGAGTGTCCGGATCGAGCCGTGTTTCTGTCGCCAGCGTATGATAATACATGGTGTTGAAGGCCTTCACCAGGCGCGCCCCGGGCAGCCGCCGAGCCACCACCTCGCTCGAGGTATCGTTGCCTAAATCGATGACCTCCCCATCCGCCGAATACGGGTTCATCGCATCAACCACAATCTTGCCCGCAACCAGGTTGGACGCCGGCAACGCCGCCGGTTCCCTCCAGGGCGCCGCCAGCACGATTAGCTCTCCGAACTTGGCCGCCTCCGGCGTCGTCATCGCGCAGGCATTCGGACCCAGGCTCCCGACCAACCCCGCAAGCGAGCCGGGGCCGCGCGAGTTGCTCAGCCCAATCTGGTGCCCCGCCTTGACGAAATGCCGGCCCAACGTTCCACCGATATGCCCCGCTCCAATGATTCCGATTCTCATGGTGTAGATCCTCGCTTCTACTTTGCCCTTCAGCGCACCGAAATCAAGCGGGAGCCGCTCCTTGGGTGAGAAGGACAGCACTCTTGGAAGGCCGGCGAATGAGCTAACCGCCCTCGTTTTTGCCTTGTCGGCAACGCTCGCCCGCATGATGGCGACGGCAGCGGACACGACTCCCAGCCTCATCATGGCGACGTCCACGTTTGTTGCTCGACCCTCCATCCTACAGCGCAGACGCCTGCCTCGGGCTTTGAGAGGCCAGTTTTCCATCCCGCTTCATTCCTGGGTGGCTTTCTCCAGACGCCCGATCCGCTTCCATCCCCGCGGAAACAGCCTTTCGACCGCCGAACCAGAAGAGGCGAATGGGTGTTCACGCCCCAAGTGTGCCTTGGTCCGGCGTTCCGCAGCCTCGCTCCTCCCCGGCTGAGCTAGAGGTGGCAGGCGCGCGCGGCGCATCCTGCAATTCGAGTTCCCCCCAAGTTCAACCGCTCCACGCCCATGTGAGCGTGGCGAGGCCTTTGGCGAT